>JAOAPJ010000204.1 GCA_025462805.1 Acidobacteriaceae bacterium | reverse complement strand
TCGTGAAATGGATGGTTGAGCAAGCCCTGATGTCAGCGCTAACTCTGCCACGCATTCCAAACGAGGCTGAAGAAGCCTTCATGGCGCGCGCACGGGAAGACTCCCAGCAGCAGGCGAAGAAAGCGGCCGAGCGCGGGACGCAGATCCACGCCGCCCTGCAGGGATACTTCGAAGGCGCTCCGACGGCCGCAGACGACATTCCCTATGTCATGCCGGTGGTTGCATGGCTCAAACAGCGGTATGGAGAACCTGCTCTACCGTATGAGGCCGAGCACTCCTTCGCCCACCCGCTGGGATTTGGGGGAAAGTCAGACCTAATCAATCGCTCGATTCCTCTCGTCGCCGACTTCAAGGTGAAGGACTTCGACGAGAAGAAACAGGCCAAGGATCTGGCCTACCCCGAGCATGCATCCCAGCTCGCCGCCTATCGCGACGGATTCCGCCTGCCCAAGGCGCAGTGCATCAACATCTTTGTTAGCTCTCGCGTGCCGGGTTTGATCCGTGTACGGGAGTGGGATGAGGCCGAAGTCGTGGACGCCTGGGAATGTTTCCGGTGTCTCTTGAGACTCTGGCAGCTTCGCAAGGGTTACAACTCAGCATTTTCATTGGAGCAAGCAGCTTGAACGAACAGATTGCAATCAGCGGAGTCCTTTCCGGCTACCGGACCACTGCGGACGGTGGATTGAAGATCACGATTGAGCTCGACGAGCTGCAGTCGGCGAAGTTCCATGACCTGTTTCCCGGCATCAACCTCACGGTTGCTGTGGTGCGGCTGAGTGAAGAGGCTGTCGAGGCGTGAAATCCTCTCTCCCTAAGCCCACAAAGGCCGAGCAGGCCCGTATCGAACGGATGTTGCTCCTGGGCTGCGCGGCCTGCGCCGCAATCGGCATCCCAAACCATCACCAGATCGAATGTCACCACATGCTGTCCGGCAACAAGCGCATGGGCCATCGCTTCACGCTTCCGCTGTGTCGCGGTCATCATAGAAACGAGTTCACCCTGACTCAACAGTTGCGGCTGAACATCGCGCAATTATCTTCGATTGCCGGTGGGCGCAAGTTGTTCAATGCGGCATTCGGGACTGAGCGAAAGCTACTGGAGAAAGTTGACTTCCTTCTGGGGCTGGAAACGCCGTGGCCCGCATCCAAGATCCTGCCGCGGAGAGCCGCATGAACCTCCACTGTCAGCATAAGGGCCGCGCGGTAGGCCAGATATTTCAGCGTTGCCTGGTTTGCGGATCGTGGTCATTTACGATCGGTGCGCGCTGGTATCCGAAAGAGATTGTTTTGCCGTGGGTGGCAGCATGAACCTCCAACCGCCCTGCCCTCCGACACGGGAAGCTTTAATTGAGCACTACGCCAAATGCATGTGTGTATCAGCGATAGCCGAGCATCGCATCGAGTTCCTGATGGAGCTGCTGAAGGAGTTGCGCAAGTGACAGTTGCAGGTTTGGCCGAGGAGCATTCCCTTTGTTCCCGCAGTCACGGAGAACCCGAAACTGCAGAGAAGGCAGCACGTACCTCAGACGGGCGAGGACCTGCCCTGCTACTCGATTGCGTCGGCAGATTGACGTGACTGCGGGGCCACTCTTACAGAAGACGAGGATTTTCAATGTGCTCAGTGAGGGCCCAGCTACTGTCCTTGAGGTTTCCGTGCTGACCGGGCTGCCACGGAAGCACTGCTGCGCAATCATGAGGGACATGTGGATAGCTGGAGCCCTTACTCGAAAGCCATTCAATCGCGCTGGTGTTCGGGGCGCGTTTATCTACGCCGCGAAGGGGAATCAATGAGCACGTCCGACCCGGTGTTGCGAATACATCGCAGCGAATTGATCCGTACGGACAGTTATGGAGTTCATGGCAGCGATTTCTATATCTGCCGGCTATGTGATGGCGAGTCAGGGGCCGGCGTGCTGAACAAAGGCATCAAGCACGAATCCGACTGCCCCTTGGGGCGCTACGAAACGCGACACGCGAAGGTGAAGTCATGAACGAGCAACATAGCGCGGGTTCCACTGAAACTGACCTCTGCGAGGACTGCGACGAGCGTCCAATCACAGCGCTCGATGCCCGATGCGATGTTTGCCGGGAGAACGCCAATGAGCGTGCCTACGACCGCTCCATGGAGGAACCGACCTACCGCGGCGGCGAGTACGCCAGCGCCGTGGCTGCGGAACAGGCATGGATCCAAAGGAATCTCAAATGACCGACGCATACACAGCATTCAAAGAAACCGACGCCTGCGCCCGCTGCCACGAGGGCGAATCGTGGACCGTGAAAGGCCCTGATGGGGTCTGTATCGGACAATCGTGGGCAGGCGATGACGCGGAGTGCAGCGCCGAGGAAACGGCTCAGATGCTCAATGCGGCGTTTGAGGCCGGCAAGCAGACTGGCGTGGATCTGCTCACCGCGCTACGGGAATGCCTGGAGACATTCGGCTCCTTTCCAGAAGGGACGCGCGAACGTTACGCAATCCAGCTTGCACGCGACGCGATTATCAATACGGAGGCTCGGTGGTCATGACGGGAACAGAGCGAACGCTCCCTGCAGATGAGCACTTCAACCGCCTGCCGCCGGCCCAAGCTGAGTCCCTCGCGCTGCTCGCCGAGGAATGCGCTGAAGTCATTCAGGCTATTGGAAAGATCCAGCGTCATGGGCTGTGGTCTGAACATCCTGAATCTGGCATCCCGAACTACAACACCCTCCAGAGGGAGATCGGGGATGTGCTCGCGGCCTTCCGTATCGCAGAAGTGCAGAAGCTAGTCGATTGGGGCACTGTGATTGGGCACCGCGATAAGAAGCTGTTGAAGCTACACGGCACTACTCTCCTGCACCATGCGAAGGTAGTAGCCGATGAATGAGCCGCTCTCATCGGATGAGCTTGACTCCAAAGGACGTCACTGCGGTCGCAAGCCGATCCACTACAAGGGTGGCTCATTTGCCAGCCCGCTCAATGCTCCCCTGCTGTTCTGCGATCGCTGCTCGCGTGAATTCGATGTGGTGACTGGTAAGCAACGCGAGAACTGGGCCTTCAGCAAATGCAAAGGTTGCGGCGGCTGGATCAAGGGCGGACAGAAGTTGTGTGGCGAATGCGCATGCGAAGAGGACGGACTATGAACGACAAATCAGACTCGGTCCCCTCAAAGAAGCGACTCTCTGATGCGAATTTGGAGTACCACGCAAAAAGCGGCACTTACGATTTGGCCAGCATGGCGCAGGAGTTGATCGAACGACGCGCTCACGAGACGAGACCTGTCGGAATCATCTGCGTGCCCTGCGAGCGCCACAAACATGACACTTTTACGGGGACGGCGGGCTACGGGCCACTACCGAAAGCGGTCTGCCCAGGATGCGAGGCCGAGAAAGCGAACGAGTTGAAAGCCTTCGTACAACTCTGCGCGCCTCACGGCAAGGATTGGCTGACCTGTCCTGAGTGTGCAAAAGCCGCGGGGATTGGGGGAGAGCAAGCATGAAATTCATCCAGATCACGAGTGCCCGCCTCGAAAACAATATGTCCACGCAGGCCAATTGGATCTTGCACGCACTGGACGAAGACGGACGCATCTGGGAGATGGATGACATGCACGGTTGGCGTGAGGTTCCTCTGCCAGTACCGACACCGGTGAGCGAGAAAGTGCAACCATGAGTGAGCTTACAGATGTGATCGACGGTTTAACATCCGCACTTGAGGACGAGCGAACTACTACTGCTCGTTTGGCCCGAGACAATATCGATCAACATGAGGAATGT
>JAOAPJ010000168.1 GCA_025462805.1 Acidobacteriaceae bacterium | reverse complement strand
TGGACCATCGTGATGCAGGTTGGCACCTTCCTGGGCTATGTGATCTTTGGCTATCTGGCCGACCGGTTCAGCCGCAAGTACACCTATATCGGCTATCTGCTGATGGCGGCGCTACTGGTTCCGGCGTTCGCGCTGGTGCGCAGTCCAAACGCGTTGCTGCTGATCGGGCCGCTGGTGGGGTTCTTCGGCACGGGATATTTCAGCGGCTTCAGCGTGATTGCGAGCGAGCTGTTCCCTACGGCGCTGCGCGGCTCGGCGATGGGGTTTGTGTACAACATCGGCCGGGTGGTCAGCGCGTCGGCTCCATACATCATCGGCCGGGTTTCGCAGCACACGGGCCTGGGCGCCGCGCTTTGCATCACGTCTGTGGGTTTCTTGCTAGCCGCGCTGATTGCGACTGGGCTGCGGTTGCCCTCATCGGTCGCGATGGACCCTCACGAGCCAGTGCAGTTGACTGTATAAGCACCTATTACAATTTGCGCTGTGCTGAAGCGAGCGGTGCAGGGACGCGCTGTGCCGCGGCTCGAAAGGATACCTAACAGGTGAATCGAAAGCTCTTGTGGTCTCACCGTCTGCTGGCTGGCATCGTTCTGTTCACAGGCTTCATGGGGCCGATGGCCGGTATGGCAGCCGAGGCTTCCGGCTCCATGCCGGATCTGCACTGGCGCATGATCGGGCCCTTTCGCGGTGGGCGGACGCGCGCAGCTGCAGGCGTGCCGGATCGGCCGAATGTGTTTTATGCAGGTGCAGTGGATGGCGGGGTGTGGAAGTCGACGGACTACGGCCGGACCTGGAACCCGATCTTTGACGGCCAGGACACGCAGTCGATTGGGGCAATCGCGGTTGCGCCGTCGGATAGCAACGTCTTATATGTGGCGAGCGGCGAAGGGCTGCATCGACCGGATCTCTCGGTGGGCGATGGTATCTACCGCTCTGCGGATGCGGGTAAGACCTGGACCCATCTGGGGCTGCGCGATGGTCAGCAGATACCCGCGCTGGCGATTGATCCGGGCAATCCGAATCGGTTGTTCGCCGCGGTGCTCGGCCATCCGTATGGCCCGAATCCGGAGCGAGGCATTTACCGGTCGGAGGATGGTGGACAGAGCTGGACGAGGGTGTTGTTCAAGGACGAAAACACCGGCGGCTCGGATGTGGTGATCGACCCGAAGCATCCGCAGGTGGTGTATGCCTCGCTGTGGGAGGACCGGCTGGGGCCATGGGAGGACAAGAACAGCTACGTAGGCACGGGCGGGGGTTTGTTCAAGTCGACCGACGGAGGCGCGACCTGGAAGCAGCTCAAGGCTGGGCTGCCGGACGATCTGGTGCAGATCAATGTTGCGATTGCGGCGAGCGATCCGGAGCGGCTGTACGCGACCGTTTCCACGAAGAGGGAGGATGGCTATGCGTCGGCCAAGGGGCTGGGCATATATCGCTCCGACGATGCAGGGGTGAGCTGGCGGAAGATCACGGAAGATCCGCGCCCGGCGGAGAAGATTGGCGGTGGCGACCTGCCGGTGCCGGTGGTCGATCCGCAGAACGCGGACGTGGTGTATAGCACGAGCATCGTGACCTGCCGGTCGACAGATGGCGGGAAGACGTGGATCAGTCTGCGCGGAGCGCCTGGAGGGGACGACTACCAGAACATGTGGATCAATCCGCGCAATCCGCGGGTGCTGCTGCTGGTGAGCGACCAGGGCGCGGTGATCAGCGTGAACGGCGGGGAGAGCTGGAGCTCCTGGTACAACCAGCCGACGGCGCAGCTCTATCATGTGGCGGCGACCAACAGCTTCCCTTACCAGGTATGTGCCGGGCAGCAGGAGAGCGGGTCGGTTTGCACGTCGACGCGCGGCAATGACGGGCAGATCACGTTCCGCGATTGGCATCCGGCGGGGATCATTGAATACGGCTATGCAGCGCCCGATCCGCTGCATCCGCGGATTGTGTACGGAGCGGGACGCACCGAGGTCTCACGCTACGACATGCTGACCGGGCAGGTGCAGAATGTGACGCCGCTTCCCTTACGTGGACCAGGAGTGCGCGGAGACCGCACAGAACCGATTCTGTTTTCACCGGTGGACCAGCGCACGATGTACTACGCAGCGAACCATCTCTACAAGACGACCGACTACGGGCAGACGTGGCAGAGTATCAGTCCCGACCTGAGCCAGGAGAGCACCGGACCGCTACCCACCGTGCCGATGCTGGACCAGAAACAGCAGGCGCAGCGCCGTGGAGCGATCTACTCGGTGGCCGCTTCGTACAAGACGACCCAGACCCTCTGGGCGGGCACAGACGATGGGCTGGTGTGGATTACACGCGATAGCGGCGCCAACTGGAGCAAGATCACGCCTCCGGGTGTGACTGCGTGGAGCAAGATCGCGCAGATCGAGGCCTCACACTTCGATGACGACACCGCGTACGTGGCGGTGAACCGCCTGCGCGTGGACGATCTGCGGCCGTACGCATTTCGCACCCATGATGGAGGCAAGACGTGGGAGAGCATCAGCGCAGGACTTCCCGAGGATGCGCCGGTGAATGCTGTGCGCGCGGACCCGGTACAACCCGGCCTGCTGTATGCGGCGACGGAACACTCGGTGTGGGCGTCGTTCGACGATGGGGCGCATTGGCGGCCCCTGGACTACAACCTGCCGCATACCTCGATGCGCGATCTACTAGTGAAGGATGACGACCTCATCGTTGCAACGCATGGGCGATCGTTCTGGGTGCTGGACGACATCAGCCCGCTGCGACGGCTTACGGCAGATCGCGGAACAAGGACGGGGATGCTGTTTCCGCCCGCTCCGGCGTGGCGCGTGCGCCGCAGCACGAATACAGATACGCCGCTGCCGGCCGACGAACCGGCGGGCGAGAATCCGCCGGATGGTGCGGTCATTGATTACGTATTAGCGCGCGATTACGAATCGCCGCACGATGCGCGGGGCCCGGTCACACTGGAGGTTTTGGACAGCGCGGGCAAGCTGCTGCGCCGGTACAGCAGTGAGGACCCGATCTCTCCGACAGCGGAGGAACTGGGGACCAACCTGATCCCGCCTTACTGGCCCAAGGTGCGTGGGCCCCTGCCAACAACCGCCGGTATGCATCGTTGGGTGTGGGACCTGCGCGAGGCCACGCCGACGGCGACTCATTACGAGTACCCGATCTCGGCTGTGCCCCATCGGACGCCGCGAACGCCGGAGGGCCCGCTGGTCCTGCCGGGCACGTACACAGTGCGCCTGACTGTGGAGGGAAAGACGGAGAGCGCGCCGCTGCTGGTGAAGATGGATCCGAGGGTGGAGGTCTCGGCTGCGGATTTGGAGGCGTTGCACAGTGCCCAGGTGACGATGGCGGCATCGCTGGATGGGCTGGCCAAGGCGGACCTGGAGGCGCACTCGGTGCTGGAGCAGATCAGTCCGCCGCAGAACGCCTCGCCTGAGACTG
>JAOAPJ010000155.1 GCA_025462805.1 Acidobacteriaceae bacterium | reverse complement strand
GCGATGATGTGCAGCGTCACACACAGCAGCAGCACAATGCGCACCGGCCACAGCAGCTCGCCCAGATCATGCAGCAGCTTGCCATAGGCGTTCAGCTTCTCCGGCCCTTCAAAGACCTGCAGGTTCCCCGCCAGGTGCCCGATCACAAAGATGAACATCACCGCCCCGGTCACCGCCATCACGGCCTTCTTGCCGTTGGTCGAGCCCCAGAAGCTCGGTGACTTCACCTTCACCAGCTCTACTGCCGCAGTGCTCATTGGCCTCGTCCGCCTTCACGCATAGGTCACCTCAGGTGCTCCGAATCAATCGCAGGACAGCTAAACAGCAGGCACAGCTCCCACTCCCGGGCGCGCACGCGCCCCAACTATCGCAGGTCATCGAGACCAGTGCTCTGGGAACCAGTGCTCTGCCCGGCCTCGCTGCTCAGGAAAGACTCAGGAGGGGCGGGCGATCTGTCTGTGGGGAATGCCACTCATCATTATTGGTGGCGTGTGGAACGAGCGTCAAGGTACGGGCGGTGCCAGAGGCCACACCGCCGCCTTCCGTAGCTCACACCGGCGCATCAACCTTAACGCCGGCTGAAGAGATGGTCAGCTCTCGCCCGACCGTTTCAGTCGGTTGGCTAGCGGCTCCGGACCAACACCGCCGTCGCATCATCGGTGTGGTTCGATCGTCCGCCATGCCGCTTCACCTCGGCGATCAGGCTGTCCACACACGCCTCCGGATCGAGGAAGTGATCCATCAGCCGTTGCGCACCATACTCCTCGTCCGTGCCGTTCATCGCTTCGGTGATCCCGTCCGTATACAGCAACAGCTTGGTCCCCACCGCGAGATGCATCGACTGCTCCGGATAGCTCGAGGGCGCGAGCCCCAGCGGCAGCCCGTTGTCGAGGTCCAGAAACGAGCAGTGGCCGTTCACGACCAGCGGCCGCAGATGGCCCGCGCTGGCCAGCGTGATCTCCCGCGAGCGCGGGTCGAGAATTCCGTAGACCATGGTGACGAAATGGCCATGCGGGAAGTCGTCCAGCAGCGTCCGGTTCAGATGCTCCAGCGCCTGCGCCGGCGAGCGGTACAGCGGCGCGATGGAGCGGAAGATCGCTCGCGTCGCCGACATCAGCAGCGCGGCGGGCATCCCCTTGCCCGACACATCCGCCAGCACGATACCGTAGCGCTCCTCGCCCAGGCAGAGGAAGTCAAACCAGTCCCCCGCCACCGCCCCCGCCGGGTGCCACGCCGTCTCGAACGCAAACCCCGGGACCAGCGGCACCGGCTTCAGGAACAGGGCCTGCTGCATCTCGCGCGCTCCGGCCGACTCCCGCTGCAGACGCTCCCGATGCTCCCGCTCGTCCCGGTACACGCGGGCGTTCTCAATCGCCACGGCGATATGCCCGGCCAGCGCCTGCAGCACCTTCAGTTGATCCGTGGGGAATGGATCGATCTCGCTGTGATCGATACTCAGCACCCCGATCACCGCTCCATTCGCCTTCAGCGGAATCGCCACCTCGGAGCGCGTCGCGAGCTCGCAGGACACGTAGTAAGGGTCCTGCTCGACATCCGGCGCATACCGCATCTTGCCGGTCGCGGCCACATACCCCACCATGCCCTGCCGGCCAATCTCCAGCCGCGATCCCTTCTTGTGCTTGGTGCACCCGCACACACCCTGCAGCACCATATCTTTGGAATCGCCGTCGCGCAGCCACACCTCCACCTCAACGTTGCCGATGTGGTCGGCGATCTCATTCACGACGCGATCGAGCAGCATATCCAGGTCGCGCGTCGAGGCAATCAGATGGGTCGCCCGCTGCAGCTTCATCAATACCTCGACGAACTCGCAGGAGGAGTAAACGCGCGTCGGAATGCCGCGGCGGCCCGTACCGACAATGGCGGAAGTGGCCATAGGTGCCCCTCATAGCCAAACATGGCTTCAGCCGGTAGATGAAGCGCGATGCGAGGAGATGCAATCTATTGGCGATAACAGCAGCAGCGCACAGCGCAACACCATTCGTCGGACTAGACTGCCCGCCCAACCGGAGACTCTGCCATCCGCTCCAGCAACGCCCGCAGCGCCCGTCCGCGGTGGCTCAGCGTCTGCTTGGTCTCCAGATCGATCTCCGCCATGGTCAGCCCAAGCTCCGGCAGCCAGAACAGCGGGTCATAGCCGAACCCGCCCGTCCCCCGCGGCTCGATCACAATTTCGCCCTCCACCGCGCCCTCTGCCGTGCGCAGCACCACACCATCCCGGGCCAGCGCCAGCGCGCAGCGGTATCGCGCCGCCCAGGGTTCTGGCGCGCCGCTCGCCTTCAGCCGCTCCAGCAGGCACGCATTGTTCTGGCCATCGCTGCTGTCGCTCGCGTCTCCGGCAAACCCCGCATCCTCCGCATAGCGCGCCGACCGCACCCCCGGCTCGCCGTCCAGCGCGTCCACCTCCAGCCCGGAGTCATCGGCCAGCACCAGCAGCCCCGGCCGCACATGGCTATACGCCAGCGCCTTCTCCCGCGCGTTCGCTTCAAACGTGGCGCCATCCTCGGGCGGCGGCGCTATCTCCGACAAGCCCGGCAGCACCGCAATCGCCACCCCAAACACCGCCGCCGCAGCAGCGAAGTCGCGCAGCTTGCCCGCGTTCGAGCTGGCCGCATAGATCGTTTCGCCACCGCCGCTCAATCTGCCGCTCCATGCGAATGGCCGTGTGCTGCGTGATCCATTCCGTGCCCGTCTTCCTCCATCGGCTCGTTCATATGCCGCAGCATACCCGCGCCACCGCTGCGCAGAAAGTGCGCCACCAGCACTGCCGCCAGCGCCAGGAACACGATGTTCAGCCACGCCGTCATGTCCCACTGAAAGCCCTCCTGCATCGTCATCACCCCGCCATGCCGATGCGGCGTCAGGTGCAGCGCGACGAAGACCCACTCCACCACCAGGGCCGCACCCGCCATCGCCACGTAGTAGAGCCCCAGCAGCACCAGCGCCACGCGCCACCCGTAGTACTTGCGATGGATGTTCACGATCGGCAGGATGATCAGATCGCCGAACAGGAACGCGATCACCCCGCCGAAGCTCAGCCCGTGCTGCCACAGCACCGCCGCCAGCGGCACATTGCCCACCGAGCAGACAAAGGACACCAGCGCCACCAGCGGCCCGGCCAGCGGTCCCCACCATCGCGCCAGCTCCGGATGCCCCACCAGGAAGAAGCGCTGCCAGAAGCTGGTCGGCACCCACGCCGCAATGCAGCCCGAGAGCACCAGGCCCAGCACAATATCGCCCAGCACCGCCGCCCACTCCATCACAAAGATGTTGCTGATGGCCGTAAATGCCCCGGGCGAGCGCAACCGCTCCAGCCACGTCGCGCCCTTCGCCGACATGTCCATCGCGGCGTGGCCTTCCATGCGCCCCAGCTGCCCCCGCTCCGCCTGCTGCCGCGCCTCCTCCACCAGGCTGCGCCGCACAAACAGATTCATCAGCAGCACCAGCAGCACGATCATGATCGGGCCGCCCAGAAACTCCGCCGCGGCAAACCGCCAGCCCAGCAGCACGATCAGCGTCAGCCCCAGCTCGAACACCAGGTTGGTGGAGGCAAACTCGAACGCCATCGCCGCGCGAAAGTCCGCGCCCTTGCGGAAGAGCGTGCGCGCCAGCGCGACCGCCGCATAGGAGCATGACGACGAAGCCGCACCCAGCAGCGTCGCCACCGCAATGCTGCGCGGCCGCGCATCCGGCATCAACGCTGCCACCTTCTCGCGTGACACCGTGGCCTGCACCACCGCCGAGAGCGCAAAGCCCAGCACCAGCGCCCACAGCATCTGCCAGCCCATCAGGGCCGCCATCTCCAGCGCATGTCCTAACCTAGTCAGCCAGTCCATATACCCATAGATGGCGGCGCGCCCGCACCCGATGCAGCTAGCGCAGCAGAGCAGGGAAGCACGCCAGCGGACAGCCCGCACA
>JAOAPJ010000090.1 GCA_025462805.1 Acidobacteriaceae bacterium | reverse complement strand
TCACCAACGCATGCTTCTGCGCGTCGTAGCTGATCGCCTGCTCCGGTGCCGCGATCACATTCTTGTGCTCGTCGATCAGGATCTCCGCGTTCGCCGTCATCATCGCCTTGATCTCGCCCGTCGGGTTATCGATCGACACCCGCACCGAGAAGGTGGTCACGTTGTCTTTCTCGACGCCCAGCGGAGCAATGCGCGTCACCTTGCCCGAAAAGGTCCGGTTCTTGAATGACTCGATGCGGATGCGCGCGTGCTGCCCCATGTACACGCTGCCGATGTCCGCCTCGTCCACCTTGCCATCCACGTACACCTGCGTGGTGTCTCCCAGAGTGAACACCAGCGTCGCCGTCGAACCGAGGACCAGGATGGAGCTGACCGCGTCACCGATCTCCACATCGCGCGACAGCACGACCCCGTCGATTGGCGAAACCACTGTGGTGTAGCTGAGTTGCTCTTCGAGCTGCTTCAGGCTCGCCTCGCTCTGCGCCACCTGGGCCTGCGCCTGCTGCAGCTTGGCCCGATCCACCGTGACCGTCGCCACTGCGGTGCGCTGCTTGTTCAGCATGGAGAGATAGTCGCGGTCCGCGTTCTCGAGCACCTGCTCGCTTACGATGCCGGCCGCCTTCATCTCCTGGTTGCGACGCAGGGCCGACTCATACATGGGCAGATCGGGCGCGCGTGCCGTCACCTCGTCCTGCGTGATATTGGCCTCTGCCGTCTTCACGTTGGCCTCAGCCGCCTGCAGCGTTGCCTTCTGTGCCGCCACCTGCGCCAGGATCTCCTGCTGATCCAGCTGCGCCAGCACCTGGCCCCTGTGCACGTGAGCGTTCGCGTCCACATACCACTTCTCCACGATGCCGCTCGCCTTGGACTTCACTTCGACCTTGGTGATCGGCTGCACCTTGCCCGTGGCCACCACGCTCTTGGCAATATCCATGCGTGACACCGTGCCGATCCGGCTGCCCTCGATCTTGGTCCCGCTGCTGTGCGCTACCACCGCCCCGACCAGCACCACCAGGGCCACCACCGCACCGAGTGAGCCCCACAACCAGAACCGACTGCGCTTACGAGCTGCCACCTGACCCTCCGGACCGAGGGCCCCGCCCCCGACACCTAATCCTACGCACCGCTGCACCAAAAGGTTCCATACCAGCCCTGCTCTGCTTGTCCGGGTGGAATCAGAGCCATGGCCCGGGCACACCCCGCGTGTCACTGCCTGGAACGCTGCTTTACCCTATCCGCATGGTCCAGTGGACGCTCTTCCACGGTGTCGCCATCGTCGTGCTCATCCTGGTGAACGCGTTCTTCGTCGCCGCGGAGTTCGCCCTGGTCAGTCTGCGCGCCACCCGCATCGAGCAGATGCTGGCGCAGTCCCGGGCCGGCGCTCGTGCCGTGGCGCAGCTGCACAGCACCATCAATGACACCCTCTCCGCCGTGCAGTTCGGCGTCACCGTCGCCAGCCTGGCGCTGGGCTGGATCGGCGAGCCGGCCCTGGCACCGCTGGTGGAGCGGCCCCTCCATGCCCTGCCGCACGCCTCCTTCTTCGCCCACGCCGTCAGCGCCGTCATGGCCTTCGCCCTCATCACCTACCTGCAGGTCATCCTCGGAGAGCTGGTGCCGAAGTCCCTGGCCCTGCGCCGGCCGGAGCAGATTGCCCTCGGCGTCGCGCCTCCCATGCTGGTCTTCATCCGCCTCACGCGGCCCTTCGTTCTCTTCATGAACAGCTCAGCCGGATTGGTGCTGCGGCTCTTCCACTCCACCCCCGTCAGCCCGGCAGCCGTCCACTCGCCCGACGAACTGAAGCTCATCGCCACCGCCACCCACCGCCAGGGCCTGCTGCCCGCCTACCAGGAACAACTCATCCACCGCGCCGTCGAGCTGAATGAGATCGTCGCGCGCGAGATCATGACCCCGCGCCAGCGCATCTTCTCGCTCTCTGCGTCCATGACCGTCGAAGAGGCCAGCGCGCGCATCGTCGAGGAGCAGCACTCCCGCGTTCCTGTCTATGACGCCGAGCACGGCCCCGAGTACATCGTCGGCGTCGTCTACTCCAAGGACATCTCCCGGCTCATGCACTTTGCCCTGCAGCATGCCTCGCCCGGGCAGCATCCGCTGCGCGGGCTGCTGCTCGGCCAGATCATGCGCGATGTCCTGGTCGTGCCGGAGACCAAGCCGGTGCTCGACTTGCTGCATGAATTCCAGGAGCGCCGCCGCCACCTCGCCATCGTGGTGGATGAGCACGGATCGATCGTCGGTCTTGTCACCGTAGAAGACGCGCTCGAGCAGCTGGTGGGCGAGATGGAAGACGAGTTCGATGTCGGGCTGCGCCGGGCTCCCAAAGCACCAGCAGAGGCCTTCTACCTCGACGGCAGCGTCAACCTGCGCGACCTCGAGACCCAGATGCACTGGGTTCTGCCGCGCGATGGTGGCGTCGAAACCCTCGCCGGCTTCATGCTCGCGCAATTGGGCCGGATTCCCACCGTCGGCGATAGTGTCGACTTCGAAGGACGCCGCTACACTGTTGCCGAGATGAGTGGACACCGCATCAGCCGCGTGCGCATCGAGCCGATTCCCAGCGAAGCCCCAGCCGCGTCGGCGAATGGCGCGTCCAGCGTCGCCCCCGCCGACTCCGCCCAGCCCAGCTCTGTGCCATCCAGCTCCGTGCCGTCCCGAGGAGGCGCATGAGGCTGCTGCCCACCCTGGGCCGGCGCCTGCTCTACACGCTTCCCGTTCTCTGGCTGGTGGTCTCCGTTGTCTTCCTGCTCATCCACCTGGTGCCGGGTGATCCCGTCGCCCAGATGCTCGGCGAGGGCGCCACCCCCACCGACCTCGAGACCCTGCGCCATCAATATGGACTCGACCTGCCGCTCGGCCAGCAGTACCTGCGCTACTGGCACGGCGTGCTGCGCGGCGACCTCGGCCATTCGCTGCGCCTGAACGACTCGGTGACCCACCTCATCCTGCAGCGCTACCCCTACACGCTGGAGCTGACCTTGGCGGCACTCGTCGTCGCCCTCATGGCAGCCATCCCGGCCGGCATCGTCGCGGCACTCCATCGCGGCACCTGGCGCGACAACACTGTGGGCGTGGTCTCGCTCTTCGGGCTCTCGTTTCCCGCCTTCGCCATGGGCCCCATCGCCATCCTGCTCGTGTCCATCAAGCTGGGGTGGCTCCCCGTTTCGGGCGCAGGAACCCCGGCTCACCTGGTGCTCCCCGCCCTCACCATGGGCTCCGGCCTCGCCGCCATCCTCACCCGCATGGTGCGCACCGCCATGCTCGAAGAGCTGGGCCAGGACTACATCCGCACCGCCCGCGCCAAGGGCCTGCCCGAGCGGACCGTGCTCTATCGCCACGCGCTGCGCAACGCGCTGATCCCGATTGTGACACTGGTCGGGTTACAATTCGGCGCCCTGCTCGCCGGCGCCATCGTCACCGAAACCATCTTCAGTTGGCCCGGCGTCGGCCGCCTCACCATCTCCGCCATCTCCAACCGCGACTACGCCCTGGTCCAGGGCTGCATCCTCGCCGTAGGCCTGACCTACGTCCTCGTGAACCTCGCAACCGACGTCCTCTACGCTGTCCTAAACCCACGCATCCGGGCGTAAGGCTCTGCGGCCCGGTTCCCGTTCAGTACAAAAAGGCAGCCCCGTGCGAGGCGTAAAAATTTAGCTCTCAGAGAATGTTGGATTTCCCGCAGAAGCTGCACCTTTCGTAATGCAGCCGCGATTGCGGCAGGGGAGGCCAGAGGCGAAAATAAGGCGAAGATCATGCCTGCCTCCCTACCAGTCCGCACCCTCCAGCCGGCCGCCGACCCCGTGCTCCGCTCGGCCGCTCTTCGCTCCACCGCCCTTCGCTCCGTCATCGAGCAGCAGCTTGCCCAGCGCATTCCCGCAGCCCTGACGCCCTCCGCCCGGCTGCACACCGACTATCTGCCGCCCGGCATCGCCGCCCTCGACCAACGCTCTGGCGGACTGCCGGTCGGGGCCATCACCGAGGTCACCGGCCTACCCGGCTCGGGACGCACCGCCCTGGCCATGGCCACATCCACGGCGGCCACCCGCGCCGGCCATGTCGTCGCCTGGGTCGACGTCACCGATGCGCTCGAGCCGGAGTCGGCCGCCGCCACTGGCATCGATCTCGAGCGACTGCTGTGGGTGCGCTGCGGGCACCAGCAGAGCCGGACGCATGCGCCGGCATCCGCTGGGCCTGCAGAGGACTTTCAGGCGCCCCCCACCACACGCGTGCAGCATGGCGGCG
>JAOAPJ010000085.1 GCA_025462805.1 Acidobacteriaceae bacterium | reverse complement strand
TAGAGCAATAGCCACTGCCGCAGCACCTGCTTCAGGTCTTCCGGATAGAGATAGACGCCCATCAGCGATGAGTCCAGATAGACGTTCTCGCGTGCAGTGAGCCAGATGGCCTGCTGTTGGAAGGGGTCGCCGCCATGGAGCAGGACGAAGGTGACGTTGTTATAGCGTGGATCGCGGAGCACAGTTTCGAGATTCAGGATGTTGCCATCGGCCACGTTGTAGTAGTCGCCTGCGCCGACGGCGGTGTGAATCTGGACCGGCAGGTGAAGCCGTCCTGCCTCGGTGAGCAGATAGCGGAAGAGGAAGTCTTCGAACGCGGTGCGTTCTGCCGGAGTGGGTACGCCTCCGGCGTGGTACCTGGCGTAGATGGAGGCCGCCGTTGACGCCGGCGGATCAGCGAAGCGAAGCGGGCGGAAGTACGCGATTTCAAATTTGATCGAGCGGCCTCCACGGGCTTTGTTCTGCTCCAGCAGCTTTGTGGCAAAGGCGAGATATCCGGTTAGGTCCTTCGGTAAACCAGTAAGTCCCTCCTGCTGTAACTCGGTCTTCAGCTTCTTCTCCTGCAGCGGGATGTTCACGGCGATATCTGGATTGCGCGCGGCTAGGTCGCTGTTGTTGAAGGGGAAGAGAAGCGAGTCGACGAAGAAGACCCATCCGAAGCGATGCGGGTCAAGATAGTTGGGCATAGCCACGCGGTTGGCCATCATTGTCTCGACGTTCAGCTTGTCGAGGATGCGATCGAAGTATTGATAGCCGGTCTCCTCGCGTCGTAGCTGAGCCTTGCGGGCGGTCAGCCACTTCAGATGTTCGGGCGTGTTGTCTGCATAGGGATAGTCGAAGAGTGCCTTGGACGCGGCAATGAGTTCGGGATTGTCCAGACGCAGGCGTAGCGGCTCGTGGCTCGGCGGAATCGTCATGGCGTCGACATCGCTATCGTCGGCGAACCCAGGATGGCTGTGATTGTCGAAGATCGGGATGGCTTCAACGGCAGCCAGGATTCGCTGGTAGGTCTGCTGGTCCTTCTCCGGAACGGCCGGGTGGGCCTGGGCGAGGAGCAGCGGCTGTGTGAGGCAGGATGCAAGCAGGACGAGCGCGGTGGCCGGTCGGCAACGGATGGGGCGAGAGGGGCGATGATCAGGCTTGCGAAGGGGGATGCGACTGGTCTGCTCGCTCACGTAAGCGAGGATACCCCGAAGGCCGCGGCTTGGCTTTCCGAAATCGGCCACATGGGCCGGCGGGTCGCAGTTGGTCAGCCGGATCCCTCCAGCCGAAGATGCAAGCGCGGACATCTTTACAGAGCCAACCATCCACAGGTGAAAGGGCGTAAGCTGGCATAAGTAAGCTGAAGACGCCCTCGACTCCGGCTGCATTCATCAGCAGAGCCCAATCCAACGCACTGTTCCTGTTTGGAGGAGATATGAGCCTACCGAACGTTACCAAGACAGCGGACGGCCCGGGCCGCACGCTTGCGCTGGTGGAAAATCGTAATCCCTCGGCAACGCAGTCTGCGTCGCCGGTCCCTGTTATCAGGGAGGAGCGGTTCGCGAGCAATCCTGCTCTAGGGATGGCCTACGAACTTCAGGATGAGAGGCTTCCTTCAGTCTCCAGCTTCTGATCGCTCGTTTGGTTTTCACGCGACGCGTGGACTTAGGGCATGTGCGGCGCAATTCCGAGCGGCGCACATCCAAGTCTGTAAAACTAATCAACTAGTTGACAGTGGCTGCGTTCCTCGACTAACGTGATGGTTAGGTCGTATGCCACCAAAACCTTCGCCGACACTGACCGAGGCCGAGCTCAGGCTGATGAAGCTGCTATGGGAACGTGGCGGTGAGTCGACGGTGAGCGAATTGGTGGCCGCCCTGCCACCCGGATCAGAGCTTGCCTATACCTCCGTGCTGACCACGATCAAGATCCTGGAGGCGAAGGGCTACGTGAAGCATCGCAAGGTGGGGCGCGCATTTCTCTATATTCCGGTGGTGGCACGGCAGGACGCCGCAGCCTCAGCCGTTCGCCACATTGTTCAGCGGTTCTTCAACAACTCACGCGAGCAGCTTCTCGCCTCACTGCTGGGCGATGGGGGCCTGAGCGCGGAAGAGTTGAGACGACTGAAGCGTCGCATTGCGGAGGTAGAGTGAACGCATCGAGTCTGCTTCCCGTCTCCTCCGTTCTGAGCTCGTTGTGGATCGCGAGCCTCTGGCAGGGCCTGGTGCTGGCAGCATTCACTTCGCTGCTGCTGCGCGCTTTGCCTGACCTTTCTTCCCGGCTGCGCTATCGGATGTGGTTCGCTGCGTATGCTGCGTGTGTGCTGCTGCCGGTGGCGGAGTGGCTCGGAGCAGTGCGGGGCGGCAGCGTCAACGCAGTGCCGGCTGCCTCAGCGGGGGTGCTGTCGCCCCTGTTTACGGTCGACAGCCATTGGAGTCTGCTGTGTGCCGGTATCTGGGCTGCATGTTCGGTTGCAGCCATGGTGCGCCTGATCGCCGGCGTGTGGTCGGTACGGTCGCTGGTTCGCGGGGCGATTCCATGGGGAGCGGACGAGATGGCGGGCTACGCCGAGCTGCTGGAGCTTCGCTCCCGTGGTCGCGTCACCTTATATATGTCCGACGCGATCGAGGCGCCGGTCGCCATCGGTCTGTGGAAGCCGGCTATCGTGTTGCCGCAGCGGCTGCTGATTCTGTTGAGCGAAGAGCAGATCCGGCAGGTGCTGCGCCACGAAGGCGAGCATCTGGAGCGCCGCGATGACTGGATGCTGCTCCTGATGGGGTGCATGCGCTGCATTTTCCCGCTTCATCCGCCGCTTGTCTGGTTCGAGCGACAGCTGGTCGCTACGCGCGAGATGGCGTGCGACGATGCGGTGCTTCGTTCTGCGGCGCCGCGTGCGTACGCCATGAACCTGACCCAGATTGCCGAGGCAGTCGTTCGTCGCAGCCCGCGTGTTCTGCCCAGCCTGCTGAGCGGCAAATCGCAGCTTGGCCGCCGTATCGAGCACATTCTTTCGGGCCGCAAAGACTCTCACGCCAGCGGACGGGGGCCGTTGCTGGGGGCTGCAGCCGGGCTGCTCGTCATCTGCGCGCTGCTGGTGCAGAGCCCTGCTTTGGTCGCATTTCAACCCCGTACCCAGGCTGCACGCAACCAGACTGGCCCCGCTCAGATTGTTCCCACTGAGGCGGCCTATGTGGGTGGCGACTGGTCCTCACGGGCAACACTCACCCATGCAGCACTCACTACTGCTTCGCGTCCTGAGGTGCGTCACTTGAAGGTGCGCGCGCATCGTCCGCGTGTCGCGGCGCCGCACCTGGTAGCAGCGGCTGACCAGGGTTTCGTTCCCGGCAAGCAGCAGCCGGCTGTGTGGGCGCAACCGGCGGCGCTGCTGGTGCTTTGGAACGACTCGCGGGCTGGCTTCTCCACGACACTTCTGTTCGTAACCGAGCCTTGCGTGGGCGAGCCGAACGCGGCGCGGACCGGCTTCTTCCTGCTCCACATTTAACCAATGCAAAAACATTCGACGGGCTTGCTTGAGCCGAAATACTAATTGATTAGTCTAACCAACACGCCCATGTGGGCTATGAGGTAGCTAGAAATGCATGATCT
>JAOAPJ010000038.1 GCA_025462805.1 Acidobacteriaceae bacterium | reverse complement strand
ACTTCATAGGTAACCGTCGAAGTTCCCGTCGTGTTGGGCACTACGCTCGAAATGATTGGGAAGCCGAGAGGGATCAGGTTCAGAGAACCGTAAATGCGCTGCGCTCCCGTCCTGTAGTTAAGACTCTGATGGCCTCCACCACATTCCTGGGCATTGACTGCGATCACGCCTGCTGGCCACGCCACCGGCTGGTTGGCCGTCGGCGCGACGCCGAGGAACTGGCCATTCGGGCTTGTGATCTCAGCATAGCCACCGGCGGTCTGATTGTTTCCGCAGGTATGGTTGAGCAGCTGAGCGCCACTGGAGTTATTCCCTATGAAGAAGTCTCCGCTGGCTGGCCATGAGGCATTCCAGTAGGATTTGCTCGATACAACGGTCGTCGCACTCTGGATCTGCATGCCGTAGTGAACCGGCGAGTCGATCTCCAGCGCGTCGAACGTTGACCCCCCGTTATCGATCACTCCCACAGGCTGACTCAGCGTATGGAGGTGGATATAGTGGGTGTTTCCCCCGTTGGCCTGAAGGCCCGCCGTCTGTCCGATGTTGAATACGTCCAGGTCTTTCAAAGTAGAGTCGGAGGCCGTGACGATCAAACCATATTGCGCCGGAGGGATGTCCGGGATGACGACGTACATCGTCCCCGTGCAGCCGGAGAATCCGCTGCCACTCACTGCTGACACGGTTGATCCGCTCATGGTGACGGTGAGTGTTCCCATTCTCGTGCATGGGAATGCTCCAGCGCCGTAGCCGTAGAGATAAGCCTTCGAGATCGAGTTGATGTAGCTGCCACCGCTGGCGACGGCGAAGTTCGGGACGCCGCCCGTCTGCGAGGCTGTGACCTGTGCCCACTGAGGCACACCGTGCCCCCCACCTACGATGTAGAGGTTGTCCGTGTAGATGTTGTTATCGCCGCCCAGGAAACCGCCTGCGGGAAACGGGTCACCGAAGCGAGCATAAAAATCTGTGCCGGTCGCGAACCCGCAAGTCAGGTTCTTGAATGTCGCCATCGCCAGACCGTCGATGTCCCAACAGTGCTGCGCCAGGTTGTTAGCATCAACAGTGAGGTCGGAGATGCTGAGGTTCGCTAACTGATAGTAGTTCGAGGTCGTGGACACGTCACCGTGGTTGATGACATTGGTCATCGCGCAGCTTGCCTGCAGTGTCGTCGTCGAGTTGGCGAAATGACCGCCCTGCGCAGTTGCGCCCACACCCTTCAGGCTGACTGCATACGCAGTCGCGTTGCCCATGTCGAGGCCCGCACAGGTCGGGTACTTCCCTACCCCGAACTGAACCAGCGGCACGGAGTTATGCGCTATAGCGTCGGCCTTCGCCGTATAGAAAGCGCAGTCGGCCTTGGTCGTGTAGGCCGTTCCGCCCACGGTGCAAGAGGACGGAAAGCCGTCCACCTGATACACGGTCCCAATCTGCGGCGCGGTGATCTGCCCGTTAAACGCCTGCGCGCTGGTGCTGGATTTGTCCGCCGCGTTCGCCACCTGGCTGGCCGGCAACGCGTCGCACTCCTCCGCAATCGTCCGATGCTGCCCATGATCGAACACCCAGAAGGTCATCGGACCCGCCGGCCCGGCAATGTTCTGGCCGGTGCAGGTCTGCCATGCGCCGCCGTTTGCCTTCGCCACCAGCACATCATTCACACTCGCCAGGGTAATATGCATCGCTTGGCCGATCGTCGGATTCGTCACATCCGTGATGTTCGTCGGACTGCCATTCTGCATCTGGATACGGTGCAACGCGCCAACGTCCGGAGTACTCCCAGTCAGCGTCGTGCCGCCCTGGGGCAGCGCCGGATCCGTCTCTGGAACCTGCGTGTAAATCCCAATCTGGTCGCCGTTGGCGCCAGGGAACGTCTTATCGAATCCATCTCCATTCGCCTGGTCCACTCCGTAAAAGCTGGCCTTGCCCGGCGAGATGAATCCCGTGCGGTAGCTGGTGCCCAGGGCGTGGGGATCGTCGCGGATCTTCACGTTGACATAGGTGCCGCCGCCCGCGCTGGTGTCCTCCAGGTCATCACAAAAGCCCTGCTGCGTTACGACAGCCTGCACCGTGCAACCCTGAGTTAACACGCCTTGTGTGACTAGGGTGTCCGAGTCCTGATTAAACAAGCTCGGCCCGGCGTTGCCCTCCGCGCGGATATTCGAAATGCGAACGCGGCTTCCCCCGTATGGTTTGCAGACACCCATCTCGTCGATCTGCTCGAAGATGTCATCCACCGTCGAATTGCCTCCGTTCACCACCACGCCGCAAACGTGTCCATACTCGCTCGCCCCGCTGCCAGAGCTGCCGGGCGCGGTAAAGCTGCCGTAGGTCTCGATGTGATGGAAGCGCCCATCGAGCGCGTCGGCCTCCACGCCGCCGTGGATAAGATCCGTCGTTGGATCGTAGGAGCCACTGGTGTTGGACGTGGGCACGGCCCCTGCGGTGCCAGCGGTCCCTGTGTCGGTGAAGCTGTTCGTACTGGTCGTGTAGTAGACCAATTCCGCGCCAGATGCGGTGCCGCGATACACCTTGTAGCCGGTCGCATTGTTGACTGGCGCCCAATTCAGCGCAATGCTGCCGGTGCCCTTGGTCGTGACCGCGATGGTTTCCGGCGAGCCCGTCGTCTCTCCCTTCACGGCGGTTCCCGTCGTCACTGCGGTGACCACGTAGTAGTACGTTCCTGCCGCCAGCGTTCCGCCCGTAGTGAACGCGGCTGGCGTCACCGTGCCAGGTGCGGCAGCCGGGTTGATCGGACTGCGATCATAGCGATAGTAGCCGAGGGCCGAGTAAGACCACATATCCCAAAACTCGGAGTCCAGCCCGTTCGCATTCACGCCTACGCCGCCGGTGAAAGCCGCACGCAGATTGCGGCCCACGCCGTGCCCCAGCAGCACGTAAATGCCGCCCTGTCCGGGGCCGCCGCCCCCGTAGGTGTTGGTGTCACCCGGGGCATTGATGCATCCGCCTTCCGAGCAGCCCACCGCCTGCAGGTTCTCCACATCGCCGCCGTCCATTCCGTTCGTGGCCGTTGTGCCATCCCCACAGA
Source organism: Acidobacteriaceae bacterium (assembly GCA_025462805.1). The sequence goes on along the minus strand of JAOAPJ010000038.1, from coordinate 3,430 downwards.
TCGACGTGTAGGGCGAGATCACCTGCACCACATACGCGTTGGTGTAGGTCGCGTTGAAGATTGTCCCGCCTTCGTTACTCGCACCGCCTACGCCCACCGTGCCGCTCGGCGACCCCAGGATGTGCTGACCCGGTCCAAACGTCAGCGTCTGCTCCGTCGGTAAACCAACCTTGAAGTTCCCTGGAGGCAAGTTGATCGTGGCCGCGCGATGGTTCTTCGCCACCCAGCAGTTCGCCTCGTTCGCCGTCTCCTGCAGCGCCAGAGCCGGGCTCGTGTAGATCGTCACCACCGTGTTGTTGCCGTCGATCTTCTCCGTCCGCGAGCAGCGCGGATCGAAGATGCCGCGGTCATGATCCTCCTGGCAGGCAATCGTCGTATTGCCTGCGCTGTCGGTGCTGTACTGCACCTCCGGAAGATGAGTGGCGTGTCCGTTCGCATCCGTAGCGATGCCCTGATTCGGAGCCACCGTCCCGCAGCTCCCGTCCGAATGCACAATGCCGTTGCAGGCCACCATCGAGGGCATTGGTCCGGAGAGCGACACCGTCATCGAACTCACCGTCATCGCCCAGTCATTGGTGTTTCCCAGGCTGCCGTTGGGGTTGAACCCAAGGAAGGTGTTGCCGCTGTTCGTGGTCGTCGGTATCGTCCCTGAGATCACCGTGCCGAACCAGTTCACTGTGATCGCTTGGCCATGGAGCGTGACAACGATATCGCCGCTAAGGCCCGAAGTCTGCGCCGAAGCCACAATCGCCGGAGAGCCGCTCCCCGTGGCGTCCTGAATGGCGACCATCCCGCCCGGGCTCCACTGAATCACCTCAGCTGCGCTCAGCGGGTTGTTGGCTCGCGCGTAGATCTGGAATCCGCCACTCGCGCTTCCGCTCAAATGAACACTACTCAGCGTCCAGGTAAAGTCTGCCTTGCCCGTGTCCAGCAGAGTAATCGTGGGAGCGCCCGCGTTCGCCGGCCCGAACTGTGCGCCGCCGCCCGAAACGAAGACGCCACCCCCTGTAGTACTCCCGGAACTGCCGATCCAGGACGATCCCGGCACGTCAGTCGCCGGTCTCGTGCCGATCAGCCCAGAGCCCGCCGCCCCTTCGTTAAAAGCCGTACTGAAATAGGTAACCGTATTACTTACATACACCGTGCTGTGAAACGGCGCCACGATCTTGTCGAAGGTCGCCGCCACCACCCCTGAACCGTTCGAGCCCTGATAAGGAATCGCATTCGCAGGAAGGCTCGTCCGGCTGTCCACATACTGCTTCGTCGCTGCCTGCAGTCCCGCCGACGGATCCCCAGGCAACGTAATCGGCCCCGAGACCGCACCACCCTTCAACGGTAGAAAGCTGGTCTGCATCGAGCTCAACGCCGCGTTGATGGTCGCCTGGCTCGACCACGTCTGCGCCACCGCTGCCGGCACCACATTCGCCCGAATCGCGCTCAGCGTCGTCGGTCCCGCCTGCGGCACCACCCAGTACTCCTTCTGCACAGTGCCGTCGTTCAGGTGGTACACCGCCGTGTAGTAGGAGCCCGCCGGCGTCGCGCCCGCATTCGCCGTCAGCGCGATCGACAGCGCGCCGCCCGCACCGATGGTCAAGGTCTGGTTGCCTGCCGCCACCGCGGTTCCATCCGCCGCCGTGAACGCTGGCCAGCTCAGCAGCACCGTCCCCTGCGCGGGTGTTCCGTCTGCCCGGTACACCCTGTCCTGCACCGTCGTCGTCTGCAGTGCCACGCCCGGCGATGTCACCAGCACCAGCAAACCCGCCAGCAACAGCACACCACGCCACCAACCCCGATTAGTCCTGTTCAGCATCGCCGCCACTCGTCGCTCCCTTGCTGCTGCGCTCTCGTTCGCCTGCCGCCATCTCCGCTGCGGCCTCCCGCTCATCCTGCCGCCGCTTCAGTTCGTCCAGCAGCATCTCGCTCAGGCTCTTCTTGCCCCGCCGTTTGGACGTCTTCGCATCGCCCGCCTTGCTCCACTGCGCCAATAGCCGTGCCTGCGTCGCCCCGCCCTTCTTCGCCTCGCCGCATAGCCCGTCGAAGATCTCCGGAAACTCCCTCCGGAACTCGCGATCCGCATACTCCTCGACGTTCTTGATCGGCCGCTTCTTCTTCTCTGGCGCCTTCTCCGCATCTGCTTTAGCCACGACCCGCTTCGACCCCTGAAACCGTCCGTTCGCAGCCCTCTTCCGCGCTCTCCCAGCCGCCCCGCTTCCCAAACCCACCTGCTTCGTCACCACTGCCCCAATCACGCCCAAACCAGACCAAAAGAAAAAGGGGCAGAGCGCTTACGCTCCACCCCTCGTGCCTCTATCTCAACTCTTATGTCCAGAATATCAATCCGCTCAGGACACTTGAGACACCATTCTGTAACTCACTAACTCACATACCTGCCGTGACTTACCCTCCGTCTCGCCACTCCCTCCGGCTTGACACACTCAGCCGCCGGGCTAAAAACCGGAGGCCTGCAGCATCGTCTGGGCCGCCCGTACCTCCACCGGCAGCACTGTGTGCGGACGGCCAGCGTGCCGCATCACTTCTACCGTCGCGCCCATCTCCCGCAGTACGGCCGCCGATTCCTCCACTCGCTGCCACGGCACATGCGGGTCCGGATCGCCCGAGCTGAACAGAGCCGGCATTCCCTCGAGTGATCCGGCGTGTCGCAAGTCGGATCCTGGTGGCCCGATCAGTCCGCCCGTGAATGCGATCAGCGCTCCATAGCGCCGGGGGTTGCTGGCGACAAACTCCGTCCCCAGACATGCGCCCTGCGAGAACCCGCAGACCCCGATCCGCTCAACGGCAATCCCACGCCCCATGCAGCCTTCTACGAGCGATGCCACCAGCCGCAGTGCGGAGGAGAGCCACGGCTCGTTCTGCTCGCGCGGCGCGAGAAACGAGTAGGGATACCACGAGGACCCCGCCGCCTGCGGCGCAATCAACGCAAGCCCCGCCGCATGAAGCCTGGAAGCGAGTGCGCCACCCAGCGAAAGGATGTCCTCAGCGGAGGCGCCCCGGCCGTGCAGCAGGACCAGCGCATGCGATGCCTGCTCCAGAGCGGCACCGCCGTACAACACAGCAGAGCCCGCGTGCGGATCGTCGTTCGCGTTCCCCTGTTCCGCAGTGCGCGCGCTCATCGCTTCTCTCGCTGATGGTGCAGTGTAAGGGCTGGCAGACTACGTTCGATCAGCGCTCGCTTCGGCTCGAGCCAGGGCGGCAACTTCAGCGCTTCGCCTAACGATTCGATCGGCTCATCAAATGTGAACCCTGGCGGATCGGTTGCGATCTCGAACAGCACGCCGCCCGGTTCGCGAAAGTAGATCGAGTGAAAGTAGGTCCGATCCAGCACCGGCGTCACGTCCAGTGCTTCCTTCTTCAGCTCTTCACGCCAGGCACGTTGCGCAGCATCCTCTGGCGCGCGAAAGGCGATGTGGTG
>JAOAPJ010000437.1 GCA_025462805.1 Acidobacteriaceae bacterium | reverse complement strand
TCGTGAGTCATTCACGATCGGGAAGAAGTGTCTCTGTACATCGCCCGATATCGTATTGCGCTGCTGACTGCAAGCAAAACATACAACTTAATGATTACGGAAGAAACCTAATGTTTCCCCTAATATCTGTTTTGGAAACAGAACTGCAATGGCGACGTGTCAAGGACGGCTACGCTCCCCCGGAGGCGGTCTTGGAAGCCTGCTCGCTGGAAATGAATACGAGGATCACCGATGAGTCATAAAGAACCCGCTCAGAGCCTGGAGAACGAGCTGACGATTCAGGCCCTACTCGCCATCCTCAGACGCCGCCGGGCACTGATCACCAGAACGATAGCCGTCTGCTTCGTCCTGGCGGCACTCTTCTGTGCCGCTGCCAGCCGACGCTACTCCGCTACGGCCGAGATCCAGGTACAGAAGTCGAGCTCCGATGGCTTAGGCCTCGAGAGCATGATGTCCTCCGCCGGGGGGGACGCGACAGACGCGCTGGATGCCAACATTACCCTGCAAACGCAAGCGAATATTCTTCAGTCCGATACTCTCGCCCTGAAGGTCATCGAAGATCTTAACTTGGAGCACACCCGGGATTTCAAGGGCAGATTCAGTCCATTGGGCTGGGCACTCTCGTTGTTCACGCCCGCTGGACCGAGGGATCCGGTGAATGCGCCCTTGGAGCAGGCGCCGATGCGCCGTACCCGTGCCCTGACCGTGTTTGCAAAAAATCTCACAGTCAAGCCAGTTCCAGGCACGCGGCTGATCAGTGTTAGCTATCTCAGTACGGACCCCAAGCTCGCCGCGGCGGTGGTGAACCACCTTACGCAGGGGCTGGTGGACTACACCTTCCAGACACGCTACAACGCCACCACCGAGGCCTCGAGCTGGCTCAGCTCCCAATTGCAAGATCTCAAGAAGGAAGCAGAAACCCTCCAGGCGCGTGTTGTCACGCTCCAGAAGGATTCGGGCGTTTATTCGCTCGGCAGCGATTCGACGGGTAAGGAACTCGCCTATAGCGCCATCCTTGACCGGCTTCAGCAATCCACTGCCTCACTCACGGCGGCAACCTCGAATCGCATCCTCAAGGGTGGTCTTTATGAGATTACCCGGAAGGGCGATCCGGAGTTGATCTCCGGGCTGGCGAGTTCGTCGATGACTTCGTCTGCGGTCAGCAATTCGCTCTCCCTGATTCAGAGTTTGCGCCAGCAGCAGTCGACCCTTGAGGCGCAGATTGCCACCGATAGCTCGCGACTGGGCAGTGCCAATCCCAAACTGGGGGACGAGCGCGCCTCTCTCGCCTCGCTTAATGACCAGATCAAGGCAGAGGTATCGCGCATCGGGCGGCGTGTGGAGAATGACTACCGCTCCGCGCAGCTGGTCGAGGCGAGCCTTCAGGGCGTCTACGACAAGCAGCGTGAAGCCGCCAGCAAGCTCAACGATAAAGCGATTGAGTTCATGATCACCAAGCAGGAGGCGGAAAGCAGCCGCAGCCTCTACGAAAACCTGAATGCCCACTTGAAGGAAGCGGGCGTGATGGAAGGGCTCCACTCCTCGAACATTACTGTGGTTGATCCGGGCCGCGTTCCCGCAAAGCCGGTGAAGCCGAACGTTCCGCTTTACTTGGCGTTGAGCCTGGTTGGTGGCGCATTTCTCGGTGGTATCGGAGCATTGTTCCGCGAAGCAACTGACGATCGCATTCAGTCGATGGAGATGGTCGAGGCCGCACTGGCAACACCGATTCTTGCCGTGCTGCCGCTCTTGAATGGAAGTGGCGCTCGTAGTGTCGCTTCTTACCTGCCCTCCCGTTCTGGCCCGAAGCAGCTTCCAGCGGCAGCCGAGGAGCTGGCGAGCGGACGCCGGCTGCCCGCGATCGACGGCCCGCATACAGCCTTCGTCGAGTCGTTGCGCTCGCTGCGCACCTCTCTCCTTCTCTCGCGCTCCGGCGCCCCACCGAAGGTCATCCTCATCACCAGCGCGACGGAGGATGAAGGCAAGAGCACCGTCTCCGTCAATCTGGCGGCCGTGTTCGCTCAGGCCGACGCAAAGGTGCTTCTGATCGAAGCGGACATGCGCCACCCTGGCCTTACGCGCCGGTTCGGCTATGACCGTACTGGTGGTACTGGTCTGAGCAGCATGCTGTCCGGGGCGGAGTACCGAAACATTCCGACCATCGAAGCATTCTCGGAATTACCCAATCTGCGCGTCCTTCCTTCCGGCCCTATGCCACCCTATCCGGCGGAACTGCTTGGCTCGGACCGCATGCAGGAGTTAGTCGAGAGCTGGCGCGGTATGTACGACTTTGTCATCATCGATTCGCCTCCGCTGCTGGCCGTGACGGACGCACAGATTCTGGCGCGGCAATCTGACGTGACGGTGCTGGTTGCGCGCCACGGTCTCTCGACCAGGAGGAGCCTGGAGCGAGCCTATCGCAAGCTGGTGAATGACCAGGACAAGGTCAGTGTGGTGCTCAACGGTGTCTCCCGCGATTCGGTCTCCTACGGCGAGTACTACGGTTACCGGGGCGGCTCGAAGTACTACACGGAAAACTAACCCCCGCGAGGGAAGGGAACTGCCATGAAGAACTTCGTATTTGTCTGCCTGATGAGTCTCCCGATGGCTGCCCTTGCGCAGCCGGGCGAGAGTCTCCGCATCGGACCAGGCGACCAGATCCACGTCACCGTCGTTGATTCCCCGGAGCTCGACCAGCACCCCCGCGTGACGGACGCCGGTGAGGTGCCGCTACTCGGCGTCGGCGCGGTCAAGGTTGCAGGGCTCACACCGGGCGAAGCAGCGACAGCCGTTCATGACAAGTTGGTCGCAGCGCACTATATGAATCATCCAGAGGTCGGAGTAGCGGTCGAACAATACGCCACGCAGACTGTTGCGATTCTGGGTCAGGTGCGCTCCTCGGGCGCGTATCCCATCGTTACCGGGCGTCCAGTTCTCGATGTTCTGGCCCTCGCCGGCGGCCTTACCCCGGCGGCCGATAGAAACATCCTGATCGAGCGTCGCGGCGACCAGGAGCACCCGGTCCATTACAACGTCTCGAATGATGGCGCAGCAGCGGTCCGAACCTCGGTGATGGTCTATCCCGGAGACACGATCCTGGTGCCGAAGGCAGGGATCGTCTACATCCTCGGGGATGTCAACCGACCGGGCGGGATTGTGATGGATAACAACTCATCGGAGATGACCCTTCTGCAGGCGCTCGCCATGGCAGGAGGGGTTGCGCGTACCGCGAAAGAAGGCCATGCCAAGCTGCTCCGGAAGGATGCTGCCGGATACAAGGAGACACAGCTCTCGCTCGGTGATATCCAGAATGGCAAACAGCAGGACATCGCGCTTGCCGCTGGCGATGTGCTGTATGTGCCCTTCTCCTACGCAAAGAACGTCGCCGTCTCTGGATCGTCTGGAGTCATCTCGTCGCTTTCCTCGGTTGCGATCTACACGATGCCATGAAACTGGCGTCGTGTCGCGTGATTACTTGCGTGGAACCCGAGCCGTCCACGGCTCACCAACGCTTTGTGCAAACCCTGCGGTATAGAGGTAGGCCCCGTGTCTTTGCTGCCACAGAATGATGTGCTTTCGCCAGCTGAACCGCTGACTCGCAATCGAGTTCCGGTGCTGGCACCCGTCAAGACGCCAACGAGGGTCTCTATCGGGCCGATGCGCGTCAGCGTTCTAACTGCGGAGGAGTTGGTACACCGCCTTGTTGGCCACACGTTCGGCGAGACGACACACCACGTCGTTACCGCGAATGCGCAGTTCTATGTGCTGGCCGAGCAAGACCTGGCCTTTCGGCAATGCGTGCACGAGGCGGAATATGTCTGTGCGGATGGGGTATCCGTCTCAATGGCATGCCGCTGGCTAGGCAAGACGAGGGTTGCTCGTATTGCCGGCGTCGATATGATCCCGCAGCTCTGCAGACAGGCGGCGCAGCTCGGGCTTCCTGTCTATTTCCTTGG
>JAOAPJ010000426.1 GCA_025462805.1 Acidobacteriaceae bacterium | reverse complement strand
ATGCGCCGATCGTCCGCCTCACCCACTGGCTCACCGTCCTCTGCTTCCTCGCTCTCCTCGTCAGCGGCGCGGAGATCGTGATCTCTCACCCGCGCTTCTACTGGGGCGAGGTCGGCAACGCCCTCACTCGTCCCCTGTTCACGCTGCACATCCCTGCCTCCCGGGATACCGTCCCGACCGGTTACGGCTACGTGCTACCCGACCAGAATGGATGGAGCCGCTACCTGCACTTTCAGGCAGCGTGGGCTCTGGTGTTCACAGGTCTGGCCTACGCCATCGCCGGCCTCTGGATCGGCCACTTCCGCAACAACCTGCTGCCCGCACGGGTCGATCGAAACTGGCGGGCGTTCTGGCGAGTGTTCCAACGCTACCTGCACCGTGCCCCCGCCGACGAATCTGAGGTCCGCTCCTACAACGTGGTGCAGCGCACCGCCTATCTATCGGTCATCTTCGTGCTCTTTCCCCTGGTGATCTGGACCGGCCTGGCCATGTCTCCCGCCTTCGACTCCGCGGTTCCCCTCGCCGTCAATGCGCTGGGCGGCCGGCAATCCGCCCGCACCCTTCATTTCTTCGTCTCCGGCGCTCTCGTGCTCTTCCTGGTCGTCCATGTCGCCATGGTCGTCCAGGCGGGATTCCGAAGCCGCATGCGCGCCATGATCACAGGTCGCGTCGTCTCACCACAGGAGCGCACATGAGCCACATCTCGCGCCGGCGCCTCATCACCACCGGTCTCGCCGCCACCGCCGGCGTAGTCGGCGTCGGCGCAGCCGCCCGCATCGCTGGCCACCATGGGCTGATCCCGCCCGATCACTGCGGAGCCTATGGTCCGGGCGAGACGCTAACCTACGCCGCGCAACGCCTTCTCACCCGGCATTCGCTGGCCCGCGAGTTCCCACGCAGCATGATCTCGAAGACGCCCTTCGCCAACGAGGTCGCGCCTCCCAACGATCTTTTCAAGCGCCACCAGGCCAGTGGATTCTCCGACTGGCGGCTCACGGTCGACGGCATGGTCGCCCACCCGGCATCGCTCGCGCTCTCCGATCTCAGGAGTCTTCCCGTCCGCAGCCAGATCACAGAGGTCGTGTGCGAGGAGGGCTGGTCCTATATCGCCGAGTGGACCGGAACGCCCCTGGCCGAGGTCCTCCACGCCACCGGCCTGCTGCCGCAGGCGCGCTATCTCTTCTACTCTACTTCTCCATCGATCGCAACTGGTGGGAGAGCATCGACATGGCCGATGCGCTGCATCCGCAAACGCTGCTCACCTGGGCCATGAACGATGGAGACCTTCCGGTATCCTTCGGCGGTCCGCTCCGCATGCGCTTGCCCCGCCAGCTCGGCTACAAAAATCTGAAGTACATCACCCGCATCACCGCAACCGACTCCGTCAAGGGCTTCGGCAAGGGCCTCGGCTCGGCCGCGCCCGAAACCGGATATGCATGGTACGCCGGCATCTGAGGCCTCCGGCGATCAGGAAGGAAGACCACAGCATTGGGGCGATTGCAGAACAAGGTAGCGTTGATCACTGGTGCCGCGACGGGCATCGGTGCAGGCATCGCCCACGCCTTCGTCGCCGAAGGTGCGACCGTGGTCCTTACCGACATCAATGATCAAGCGGGCAAGGAACTCGCCTCAAGTCTCGGCGAGGCAGCCCAGTACCGCCGCCTCGACGTAAGAGAAGAGGTCGAATGGCGCGCCATGACGGAAAGCATTCTTGAGCAGTACGGCAAGTTGGACATCGTGGTGAACAATGCGGGGATCACCGGCTTTGAAGCGGGTCCTGCATCCCACGATCCGGAACATGCCGCGCTCGAGGACTGGCGCGCCGTTCTCGCTACCAACTTGGACGGAACCTTTCTCGGCTGCAAACATGCGCTGCGAGCCATGCGATCCCAGCAGTCCGGTTCGATCATCAATATGTCGTCTCGATCCGGGCTGGTAGGCGTTCCCGCCGCAGCCGCGTACGCGGCCAGCAAGGCGGGGATACGTAACCACACGAAGACTGTGGCCCTTTATGCGGCCGAGCAGGGTTGGAAGGTTCGCTGTAACTCCCTCCATCCCGCGGCTATCCTGACTCCGATGTGGGAACCCATGCTCGGTCAGGGTGAAGGACGTCAGGAGCGCATGCACACCCTGGTGAAGGGCAGTCCTCTGCAACGCTTCGGTTCCGTGGAGGAGGTCGCCGCCGTCGCAGTGCTGCTCGCCTCCGACGAAGCCACTTACATCACCGGCAGTGAATTCAATATCGACGGTGGACTGCTCGCCGGTTCGGCCGCCACTCCGAAACGAGCCTGAACGAAAGATCGTTCTTGGCTAAGCTAGCTGGACATCTCGAACGTGTCCGCCTGCTTCGCCAGCCGCAGCGCATGCCGCGATGCCGAGTAATGCGCCCCCGCCAGCATCAGCAGTCCGCTGAAGAACGCCCACATCATCAGCGACACCGAGACCGAAAACGGCCCATATACCGAGCGGAAGTCCAGCCAGGGCAGCGCCGCGATGTATACCAGCTTGGCAAACTCCCACAGCAGCCCTGTCGTCACCGCCGCCGGCAGCACCGCCTGCAGCGGCAGGCGCCGGTTCGGCAGCACCCAGTAGATCAGCAGGAAGATCAGCACGCTGATCACCGCCGCCGAGATCTGCAGCAGCCAGTGCGCCAAAAAGTTGAACACGGCATTGTCTGTATTGCCCAGGAAAAGGAAGCTGAGCACGCTGTGCTGTGCCGCCGTAAACGAGATCGATAGCAGCGTCAGAATCCCAATCCCGAAGGCCAGCCCCAGCGACACCAGCTGATTCATCAGGTACGAGCGATTTCCCTTCGCACCCCAGACTTGGTTGAGCGCCACCTCCAGCGGCATGAAGACGCCGGTCGACGAGATGAGCAGCATCACCATCGAGGCAAACTGCACCCCTCCATGCGCCCGCGACAGGATCGTCATGTTCCTCACCACAAAGTCCTGGCCCGTCGGCAGGAAGTAGTGGATCTCGTCCGCGATCACCGCCTCCATCGCCCGCGAGTGGAAGACCCGGTGGGCCAGAGTCAGCATCAGCACGATGAACGGGAACAGCGACAGGATGACGTTGGCAGCCACGCTGAAGGCGTAGGTGTGCACCTCGGTCTGGGCCAGATAGAGGGCCAGCGCCCGGGCACGCTCCAGCAGCGTCGCATCCTCGGGCAGCCGCCGCAGCGGCTCGGCCGTCGAGCTAGACGCCCCGCCTGTCGGAAACAGCGTGAGCATGGACATACGCGCAATCGCTCCCGCTCAATGCTAGCTGTCGCGCTTCCTGCTGACCCTCCCCTGAACGGGGCACGATGAGAAGGTATCCGCGGCCAGGAGCGCACCCTCAGCCAAGCCGTGAGCGTCCGGTATATCCCCGGTCGGAGCTCTCAGACGCTGTGGCGCGGCGCCGTAACGTAATTTTCTGTTGCACTTAGCACGATTTCCTGCCATAACAGGGAATCGCAGGGCGCTGGTGCAGGCCCGTGCGAAGCACGAGTTTCGGAAGGCCGTTTTTGATGTTTTGGTTTCGCTGTTCCGCATTGAACATGGAAAAACAAGAGCTGCCCCGCGTCCTCGACGCTGGCAGCTTTTCGCGTTTTCGGACCCTCTTTGCGGGACGCCTATACACAAGAGGTGAAAGGAGTCTTCGTGAAAGAGCAAGGCGTTGTGAAATGGTTTAACGGTGCCAAGGGGTATGGATTCATCCAGCGCTCCACCGGCGAGGATGTCTTTGTGCACTTCTCCGCAATCCTGGAGAATGGCTATAAGACGCTGAATGAAGGTGAAGGAGTGGAGTTCGAGTGCCAGCAGGGCCCCAAAGGGCTGAACGCGGCCAACGTCTCCCGCAACGCCTAAGACGTCACGAGCACGGCTCATCGCGAGCAACGAA
>JAOAPJ010000394.1 GCA_025462805.1 Acidobacteriaceae bacterium | reverse complement strand
CGGGCTGTGCTCCAACCGCCTGGACACGCGAGGGAGAGCTAAGAAACAAGAGAGCCGCCAAAGCGGAAACGCCGGCAGACAGGAGTATCTTGCCTCTTGCGTTGATCCACTCTGCTGCCTTGAACTGGTTCATCACGATATCAACCTGCCTTTATTGAATGGAGGATCTGTCTTGCTTGTTCGAAGAGCTCTGCTTCAGTCGCTTGCGTTCGGACTTCGCCCAGCCGTAAAGCAGATCCTGCTCCTCAGGTGAGAGCTTCGCGTTGCGATGGAGAAGCAGGTAATTCCTCGGCGGCATCTCACCGCTCCGCGCCTCCGAGGCAATCCTGCTGAGCAACTGAATCTGGTTCTCCGCGCTGGAATGCTGCCACTGCGACATGTTCCAGTGGGTCCGCCCGTCGGCAACGTCGCTCTCCATCAGCCAGGACCCGGGTGCGATCCTGCTGTAGAGCGGCCAATGCGTATTCGACGAGTGGCAGTCGGCGCACTTGGTGGTCAGCACATTCAGGACCTCCGGCGGCACCGTGGCGCCGGCCAACAAAGGGTCGCCTCTCCCCGTTCCCCCGCGTACATCGCCATAGGGATGAATGAGCGACAGAACAACGCAGACGACAAACGCCAGGACGGCACCCAGCAACAGCGTTCTAGCCTTCACCTTCATCCGCGGTCACCCATTCACTTTCGTCGCTGCTGCTGTTGACACTGTGTTGCTCGCCGATGAGAACGCCCGATAGCCCGTCTTTATTCCCGCCACGAGGCATCCGGACTCACAACGGAACAACAGCAGAGGCCCTGTGAGTTGCCCCTGAGATGGCCCCTGCCGCACCGACCATACGATGAACGGCCGGGTACGGTAAGTCGAAGTGAGCAGAGCACATCCTCTCGAACATGCTCTGTCTCACTTCTACTGACTACTGGACGGTGAGAGTAAGGGTTGTTGTGTGTACGATCGTGCCTGACGTCGCTGTGACGGTTACAGTTGACGTCCCTGCTGCTGCCGGCGTTGTCATGGATGCGGTCTTCGCCCCACCACAACCCGCCATGGTCAAGCTGATCGCCAGGAGGGTCAGCGTGCCGCCGCATGTGAGGAAGCAGTTTCGGATCCTCCGTCGGCGTAACATCACGGGCAGAAGCGCCGCCAGGCCCAGGGGCAGAACTGCTGCTACTGCTATAGCGCTTCCAAAGGGTGAGGACCCTCCTCCAGACGCCATATAACCGCCTGGCGCTGGTGTCACAGCCGCGGGCGAGATGGTTAAGGTGGTTGTCGTAGCCGCGCCCGCAGTGGGCGTGACCGAGGCAGGAGAGAACTGGAACGTGAGGCCGGCTGGCACCCCAGAGGCGCTGAAGGTCACCGGTGCGCTGAATCCGTTAGCAGGCGCCACCTGGATCTGTACCGTTCCGGAGGCACCTGCAGCCAGCGTCAGTGCGGGTACTGAAGCCGCTACTTGAAAGTCGCCAGTCGCCGCCGCTGCTGCTGCCGTGATTGCACCGAACAGTCCGCCCTTCTCATCGTTCACACCCGCGGAGAAGTACAGCGTGTTCGGGTCGCCGGTACCGTTCTGACCGAACAAAATCTCCCAGAGTCGATCGTTAGAGATCGGCGTTCCGGTCGAATCCTGTAGCTGGCCTTTCACGGCAAACGTAGTTGGGTCAAATGCGGTGATCCTGCCATCGCCGAAGTTTCCGACCAGCAAGTCGCCGCCCAACTGTCCGAAGCCGGTTGGCGCGAGTGCAATACCCCAGGGAGCGTTCAGATTGCCGCCGGAGATCGCATGCGCCTGCAAGTTCCCGTTGGCATCGAACACGCTGACATATCCCAGAGCGGCCCCGCTCGTCGGCGGCCCCCCGCCGGCCGTCTGCATGGCATACGTGACGTACACCTTGCTATTCAGCACGTGGACATTGAAGGGCGCGAACCCTTGAGGGATTCCGGGATCCACGAGGTTGCCGGCCAGCGCCGCAGGTTTGAACTTCGCATCGAAGACATCGACCTTGGCGGAAGCGAGGTTGGCCGCGAGAATGTAATTTGCCGTGCCATTGTTGTCGATCGCCAGCCCGGTATAGACCGCTCCCGTTGCTGAGTTATCCGCGACGACCACAGCGTTGGTGGTGCTCGTGTTCCACGCAGAGATCGTTCCGTCCAGAGTGTCGAAGAGAAACAACGCTGCCGAGCCGCCCGGAATAACGAAGTCGGTGGTCGACATATTGAACGCAATTCCTGTCGGGGTTCCGTTCTTCGTGCCCGTGCCTGCCGAGGGAATCTTCACGACGAACTGCTTGTTGCCTCCGCTGTCGTATACCGCAGAGAGGCCGCTTCCCGCTGCGTTAATCCAGAACGGCGTCTGCTGTCCGATAGCGATACCCCAGGGATTGAGGAGGTTCGGATCCGTCTGCTGGGCCTTCACGGTGCCATCCGACACCAGATTCGTTTGCGAGTAACTGTTGCTGGCCTGGCCGTGGGCCAGAAGGGGCAAGAGCAGCAGGGCAGTAAAACATGCAGTCTTCGTACGCATTTCTGTTCACCTCGTTGTTCATGAATCTGCAGTGCGGCATTATGTAATTGCCGAGTTAACGAAAAAACCGCTGCGATTCATGCGAGGTTCAGACTAGGAGTTACACGTCGTGATGTTGTCATCACAATGTCACTTTTTCGGAGTTTTCTTGTCAGTGGCAAGCTGCGCTGGTCCGTGCATATCTCTTTCTCGCGATGCACGCCTCGGCAAGAGCAGTAACGAACCCGGTTCCCGAGCACGACCAGTACTCGCCACGATCGACGATGCCGTCCCCTCGTAAAACTTAGTTGGAATAGAACGAGAGATCCGGCGTTCTACACCTTGCGCGGCAACGCGTATGTAGTATCCCGGTTGAACCCGGAGAACCGAATTCCGCGCACCGAAAGCTTCATCGAGTACGGGATGTTCACCAGCAAGCCTCACGGCTCGCTGCATGAATGGGATCTGGCCCCTGCGGCAGATGCAGCGGAGCGCGCGCGGTAGTCAGTTCTTCAGGTTCGCCTCTCCTCACAGGGCAAGCATTCGCCGCCTCCGGCGAAAGTCGCTTGCCCTGCTTTTTCGGCAGACAGGCTCGCTCACCGCAAATCACGAGCAAAGGGCGAATGCGGCCCTGGAATAAATCAGTTGCTTGCCAGTTCTCATAGGCGTGCAGCCATTACAAGCAAGGAAGGCAATATGAGCGTGAGAGACAAGTTCGCAAGGCGTCCGGAACCATCGAAGGATGACATCAAAGCCAGTGTGTCGCCGGACGGCATCGACCGTCGCGGCTTTCTCACCTGCATGGCGTGGGCCGGAACAGGTCTCGTCTGGACCTTCGCCGGAGGTGTCCCGGAGTCCCGGCTCTTCGGCGCGCCCACGCATCCGCAGAAGCAGTCCGACTTCAGCTTTGTGCAGATCAGCGATAGCCACATCGGCTTCAACAAGCCCGCCAACACTGACGTGACCGCCACCCTCCAGTTGGCGCTCGACAAGATCAACGCCGCGCCGGTCGCGCCCGACTTCCTCATTCACACCGGCGACCTGACGCACTCCTCCAAGCCTGCCGAGTTCGATACGCTGGCCCAGATGCTGGGGACGAAGCGCCAGATCTTCTACGTCCCCGGGGAGCACGATACCTCCACGGACGACGGCAAGATGTACATGGAGAGGTACGGCAAAGGCACCCAGGGCAACGGCTGGTACAGCTTCAACCACAAGGGCGTCCACTTCATCGGCCTGAACAACGTCGAGCAGTTGGAAGGCATGGGCAAGCTTGGCAACGCCCAGCTCGACTGGCTCAAGCAGGACGTCAGCGGCCTCAAAAGCAGCACTCCCATCGTCGTCTTTGCCCACATTCCGCTCTGGGCTGTGTATCCCACCTGGGGATGGGGCACTTCAGACAGCGAGCAGGCGCTCGCCATGCTCAAGCGCTTCGGGTCCGTCACGGTCCTCAACGGACACATCCACCAGGTGCTCCAGAAAGTGGAGGGCAACGTCACCTTCCACACTGCGATGTCAACCGCATTCCCTCAGCCCGCACCCGGCAGCGCGCCCTCTCCCGGACCGATGAAGGTCTCTGCAGACAAGCTTCGTGACGTACTGGGGCTCACAGATGTGCACTTCCTCGCGCAGCGGCATCAACTCGCGATCGTGGACTCGGCCTTGTCTTCGACCGCTCACGATCTTCAGCAAACCACGCACCTCTAGCTGCTTGGGAGGTATAAAGGTAGCGGCCTGGCCGAACAGGAAGGCTCTTGCTGGCAGCAGTCGCGTGGTGTGGCAACCCATCCCGTCGACTGCTCCGGTGTGCGATTGGACGACGCAGAATGCGCCTTCCATGCAGAGCCCTCCTGTTCCCGTGCGCAAGGAACTGCCCGCGCCAGGGTTGAAGCTCGTTGATGTGACAGAAGCGCAGCGACAAACCGATCTCTTCGAAGAGCTGTCCATGCCGCTCTTTCCGCAGTTGTATAACTTCGCGCATTGGCTGACGCAGAACCGCGAAGAGGCTGAAGACCTGGTTCAGGAGACCTACGCCAAGGCATTAAAAGG
>JAOAPJ010000387.1 GCA_025462805.1 Acidobacteriaceae bacterium | reverse complement strand
TTCTGCATTCACCAGCACTGTGCGATCGCCGTTGTCCCAGCTCAACCGCAGCAGACCTGTCTGGCCAGCGCGATAGCCTTCCAATCCCTGCGATAACTGCTTGACGTTCGTCCCTGCGCGGCGCGCGATCGCATCAAAGATATCTCCTGTTGCCGAGAGCCCCGCTTCCACTCCGGTGTACGCAGGGTGGACGCTGCCCGGAACCACTCCGCACACGCCCGGCACCAGCGTCGCGCGCTTCTCCATGGCGATGATGCAGGTTGACGTACCCACCACGTTGACGACGTCGCCTTCGCGACACCCCGCGCCTATCGCATCCCAGTGCGCGTCGAAGGCGCCCACCGGGATCGGCATGCCCGCGCGCAGACCAAGCGCATCTGCCCACTCCGCGCTGAGATGGCCGGCGATGTGATCTGAGGTGACATACTCACCGGCCAGCTTCTCCCGCACACCATCGAAGAGGGGATCCACCCTCGAGAGAAAGCTCTGCGGCGGCAGCCCATCCCACCTGGGATTCCACATCCACTTGTGGCCCATCGCGCATGCGCTGCGCTTCACCTGCTTCGGATCGGTAATCCCGCTCAGCGTCGCGGCCACCATGTCGCAGTGCTCGAACGCGCTGGCGAATGTAGCTCGTTTGCCGGGATTGTTGCGCAGAAAATGCAGCAGCTTGGCAAATCCCCATTCATGCGAGTAGACGCCGCCGCACCACTCTATCGCCTCCAGCTTCTCCCGATGAGCCAGCGCCGTGATCTGCTGCGCCTCCTTCTTAGCTCGGTGATCGCACCACAGGTAGTACTCGGAAAGCGGCTGCATCCCCGCGTCGACCGCCACCACGCTGGACCCCGTCGTGTCCAGCGCTAACGCCACGACCTCCCCACCGCGCACGCCAGTCTGCTCCAGCACTGCGCGCATCGCGCGCACCAGAGCATCCATCTGGTCGTTGTGCGACTGCGTTGCGTAATCCGGATCCTCGCGACGCCGGTGCAGCGGATACTCTGCCACCGCGGTGCCGAGTCTTCCCCGAGGCTTGCCGGAAGGGTCAGCCTTGCCTTTAGGCGGATCGCTGTCCAGCAGCGTGACCCGCACGCTGAGGGTTCCGAAGTCAACGCCGGCAACGATGGGCATGCGCCTACAGCTCCGGCTGGTTGTGGTAGTACATCTCCCACCCCAGATAACGCACCGACGCCTCGTACACCGCGCTCGCCGTCTGCGAGAAGTTAGCCGCTACGTGATGCTCGAAGCCGCGTTCACAGATATAGCGCAGCAGCTTCTGCAGCTTCGGAATGTGGGCCACACCCGCGCCGCCAAAGGTCTCCAGCGGATCGCGCGTGAACTCCCCTTCGCCGACGTAGCCCCGGATACCTCCGGTAAAGTCATCGGTCGAGAAACGCGCAAAGCTCATCGCGCCTGCCTTCACGCGACCCACGCAGGTGCCGAAGGTGTTCTCCTTGCCCACCGTGCCGGCGATGATCGCCTGGAAGTCCATCACCACGTCTTCGAAGAAGTGCTTCGGAAGATTCGAGCAGTGAAAACAGACGCACTTGTCCGGGTCGCTGCCGTAGTTATTATTCCAGTCCAGCAACGCGCTAGGCGTCTCACTCGCCAGGGCCAGCGCATGCATGCCCAGCACGCCGCAGACGTCCACCTCGCAGGCAGCGGCGAACAGGTTCTCACTCATCATGCTCATCACGGTGCAGGGCACTACGCCAAAGTACTCCTCCATCGCCGTCCAGCACTGCACGGCGGAGATCGTACAGTAGGTCTCTTTCATCCAGCTTTCGATCACTGCGCCCAGCTTTGCCATCTTCATCAGCGCCGGCTCCGGAATGTTGTTAGTCGAGACATACTGCTTGATGGCGGTGAGCTTGGCCTGTGCGGCGTCGTCGGTATCCTTCATCCGCTGAATGCGGCCCAGGATCTCCGACAGATCCACCGGCTCGAGAGAAATGCCGGCCCGCTCCAGCAGTTTCTCGGAGTAGCGGACTGTGTTGAAGGCCGCTGGCCGCGCGCCAATGGCGCCAACGCGGAGGTTGCGAAAGCCGCGCACGATGCGACAGACAGCGGAAAACCACGCCAAGTCCTTCGCGAAGCTCTCCGAATTCGGAGCCGAGGTGTGCAGCGAGGTGATTGAGTACGGAATGCCGTACTGCATCAGGTTGTTGCACGCTGACATCTTCCCGCAGAAGCTGTCGCGGCGGTCCGAGATCTTCATGTCGTCCGTGCGATCCGGGGTCGCCTGCACCAGCACCGGCACCTCCAGGGTCGAGTGGCGGATCGCATCCACGATGCCGCGCTCCTCACCAAAGTTCGGCAGAGTAACGATGATGCCGTCAATCTCCTCCCGGTGCTTGCGGAACAGCTCCGCACAGCGGCGTGCCTCGTCCGGCGTCTCTACCGCGCCGAACTTGGACTGCTCCGGTGTCAGAGCGACCACGCGAATGCCGGCCTTCTCCAGTACGCCGATCATGGCCTCCCGTCCCTCCTTCGCAAGATGGTCAGGAAAGAAGCCGCGATTTCCAACGATGAGTGCGAACGTCAACTGCTTAGGCATGCGATAAACCGAATTTCCCTTCTGCTTGAAACGTGGATGGATAAGTTAGCGGCGCGGCCAAAACTTGAATGTGTATCCGGCGCCGGCGATGGCCAGCAGCGCGCCCCACCAGATCGGCGCGTGCAGATAAGCCAGTGCCGGTGGATTCGGGAGCGGGTGACTCAGCTCCCAAACGCCTTCTGTGAAGATCACCAGGCCGTAAGCCAGCAGCATAACGCCAGCGAAGAACCAGATAGACATCGTTGCTCGCATAGCTGCTCCTTACCAGAACACAATGTTCAACACGATGAAGACAATGAAGACGGTGCAGGCCCACACGATGGGACGCTGATACCAATGCTCATCATGCTCCTCCGGCAGTGGCGATGCACCATACACCAG
>JAOAPJ010000381.1 GCA_025462805.1 Acidobacteriaceae bacterium | reverse complement strand
CCGCTCACGCGGCGGGACACGCTTGGCTAACGGAAAGGCGTTCCGATCAACGACCACAGAAAAATCAAACCGGGTTTTGAGCGTCGGCCATGGCCGACTCCGCCATGAATCTTTATGCCCGGCTCGCTAGACGTTGATGTCCCTGCTCGCGTCGGAATGTGCCCTCTCTCTGCTAAACACCCTTTTTCAGGGACGATATTCGGTCCCCGGCTCTGCCCAGGAGTATCAGCCTTCATTGGGGCGGAGTGAAGCCCAACAGGGAAGAGGTGGCAACATGGAACACCGCTGATCTCCGCCGTGTCAAAATCTGGGCAACCACTTACCTATTGATTCCGAAAGGCCCTCCTCGCCCGCAAAGGCTCCTGAAAAGCTCTCATAGAACAGCTTATTGTTCCCAGATGGTTCCCAGAAATCCATCCCTTGTTCCGAGCTCGAGATCGGAATCCTGTACTGGAGGGTATCGCTGGTCTATCTCTGACTGGATTGTGCGGAGTGCCGTCGGTACATGACTTGCTCTACTTGACGTTCTACACGTGACGGCGTCTCAGGAATCATGTGAGATCAAAGCCGTGACTGCTTCAGTCGAACCGCGAACTGCGCCGACCAGGTGGGCCCCAGGGTGCTTCTAAACGCTGCTAACGACTCGACGTGGAATCGGATGAGAGCAGACTGCAGGCACAAATAGAGTAGTGGCAATGACTGATGATATCAGTCCGTTTCGATGCACTAACTGGCTGGGCGGTGCGTATCAGCTGTGCGGCGAGGCGCAGGCGACCGCGGTTCCTTACGATTGTGTGAACGGTATCGCTATCGCGGACTGGCGAGCGTGGATCGGATGATCGATGCAGCCTGATCGCCCTGGATGCGCGCTCCGGCTGGGCTGAAGTGCACATCATCCTCGTGCAATTGGCCGTGCTGCATCATCAATGCGTGCTGATCATCGATGAGGACTCCCGCGGGCCTCACGAAGGCGAGGGCGATTGCATTGCGCTCCTCGATGAGTGGATTGGACGCACCATTGCTCGCGCCAGGGCGAACGGGAGTGGTGCTGGCCCAAATCAACTTACCATCCTTGTCCACGAGAGATCGCACCGCCCGCAGGAACTCCGGGAAGGCCGCCCTGTACTGGGCTCCGCCGTAATCCCACCCATGCATGCCGTTATTGAAGTGAACGATGCGAAAACGCACATGCTCCAGAGCCGCAAACTCAGCAATCTGATGCGGCAGACGGGGATCGCCGACGCAGGTAGAACTCGCCATAAGATAGATGTTCGCCACTCCTGCCAGAGCCTTCGTTACTTCAGGGAAATAGTTGCGCGAGATGGAGTCTCCCAGAAGCAGGACATTCGGCAATCGCGGGTCCGGATGCGGCGGCCGCACCTCCCAGGTCCACTCGATCTCTTCCGGGATGGATCGGGATTGTTGTGCAAGGGCGGACAGGACGCTAGCCATCACGAGCAACAACAGTAGCGGCCGGCTCTTCGGGTAGAGATAGATGCGACCGCTCGACAAAGAGGTTTTACGCTGCTGCACACGAAGTCTCCATCGCATGTTATCCCACCTGCCTGAAGCTCTCGGGCTGCAGCCGGATGCTCTGGCCGGCGCGGAGACGGAGCCGAGCGAATCCGGCGCCGTAGCGGACGGAGACTGGATTTCCATTTCTCGACAGGATCGAAGCAGAGCGCAGCCTGCCGTTGCTCCACGCCATGTCGACGACAAACCCGCCACGAGCGCACAGCCCGCGAATGGAGCCGCTGGGCCACGCGGAGGGGAGTGCCGGCAGAAGTTCAATCTGGCCGCCCTGAGATTGAAGCAACATCTCCGCGAGTCCAGCGGAGCCGGCGGTATTTCCGTCGATCGCGAAGATGTTTTGTTCTGCGCCGGCGATGCCTCCACTCGAATAGGTCAGCAGATTGTCCTCCGCTGCCCTGGCAAGAAGGCTGACGAGATACTTGTGCGCGTCATCGCCCTTCAGGAGTCGGGCGTAGTACACGACGAGGTTCGCTCGTCCCCACTCGCTCTGCTCCCAGTGTGGCGCATTCATGCGGCGCTCGATGGTTATCTCCACGGCGCGGGCAAGTTCAGGGGTGGTTCGCGGCGCGATCTGGTGCTCAGGGTAAAGTCCAACCAAGTGCGCCGTATGCCGATGATTGGGTTCGGCGTCTTCGAAATCCTCTAGCCACTCCTGTAACTGCCCGTGCCGCCCAATCTGGAAGGGTGGCAGTTTCGCGCGTGCATTTTCGAGTCGCTGCCGTAGGTCAGAATCGACCGATAGCGTCTTGGACGCATCGATACACATGGTACAGAGCGCATACACAAAGACGCGATCACAGGTGCATCCCATCGACTCGGATGCGTGTCCGCCCGTGGGAGTGATGTACCAGTTTTCCGGAGAGTCGGACGGCCCGGTGACGAGCCATCCGTGCTTTGGCTCTGTGGTCAGGTACGCCAGGAAGAACTCCGCTGCTTCGCGGAGCACTGGATAGGCCGTGTTACGGAGGAATTCGATATCGCCGTTGAATGTCCAATGGTCCCACATCTGCAGCGCAATCCACACTCCGGCGGTGACGAAGATTCCCCACCCGGGACTGCCCGGGGCAGTGAACCCCCATGGATTGGTCACGGTGTGGACGACCCATCCCGGCGCGCCATACATCTCTTTCGCGGTAGTGCGTCCCCGTTGCCGCATGAGTTCTATCAGGCGAAAGAGAGGGATCTGACACTCTCCCAGGTTGCACACCTCGGCCGGCCAATAGTTCTGCTGTGTGTTGATGTCGAGATGAAAGTCGTCGGTCCAACCCATGCTGCTGGCGAGGCCATCGTTCCAGATGCCCTGTAAAGCGAGCGGAAGGGGCGAGTCCTCGCGCGATCCCGCGATCGTCAGATAGCGGCCGTACTGAAAGAAGAGCGCCAACAACTCGGGATCGTGGGCTCCATCTGCGAGCGCCCTGCGTCGCACGTCGGTCGGCTGTTGCCGCATCGCAGGTTCGCTTTCGCCAAGGTCAATCGCCGCGCGGCGATAGAGCGGCTGATAGTCCGCGATGTGCGCTCGCCGGAGTTTCGCGAAGTCTTTGCGCGATGCCTGGCGTAGCGCCTCTTTGCAGAGGTCTTCCGGCATGGCTCCGCCGAAGCTGCTACCGACAGCTACCAACACCGTTGCCGCTTGCGCGCCCTGGACCTCGATGGATTGATCGGCGGGCATGGTACGGCCGTCTTCAGCGATGACCTGCGCGTGGATCTGCAGAGCGACGCCATCGTGACCCGTGCTGTGCTTGTGCTCCCAGGCGTGTCCTTCCAGGATGAGGGTGTTGTCTCCGCTCGTTCTGTTCGTTGCGGGCAGGGAGCCTTTGCCGAAGTTCATCCGGAAGCCGATGCGCCCCGGATCACTACAGGTGAGGCGAATCGCGAGGACGCGGTCAGCATGTGAGGCGAAGATCTCCCGCGTGAAGCGCAGGCCGCCGCTGCGGAAGCTGACGCGGGCGATAGCTTCGTCCAGGCTGAGCGAACGCCGGTACTCGGTTGCTTTGTCGGTTGTGTCGAAGGTGAGTTGCAACTCCGGCAAGGGCAGGTTCGTTCCGAAGTTTTTCGATTGGCCCGGAAGATACTTGCCGCAGAGCGCCTGGGCCTCATCGTACTTTCCGGCGAAGAAGAGCTGCCGAATCTCGTTCAGGTGGGGAAGGGCGTTGGCGTTGATCTCGTCTTCCGCTGGTGCACCAGACCACGCGGTCGACTCCGAAAGCGCAATGCGCTCCATGGACACGCCCCCGAAGACCATGCCCCCGAGGCGGCCGTTTCCGACGGGGAGCGCCTGAAACCAGCGCTCTGCCGGATCGGTGTACCAGAGTTCCTCGCGCGCCGGGGGAGTCGCGAGAGACTGTCCGGCGGAGAAACGCGACAGAAGACCGGCAGACAGCGCTCCCTGGAGAAAGGTACGTCTGCTAGCGCGCACTGGGGATTCCCTCCGGTAGAGCAGGTATATTTTTTGCCAGCGGCCCGGGACGGAGCAAAGCGAGACTCAGGAACGCTAGCGGGGCTCTTGCGCTCCATGCGGCGCGCAGGAATTCTTGTGCGCCAGTGGTTCGCTCTTGCGAGCCGACAAGAAATAATCCATGCGAAGGATCCATGTTCATATGGGGAGAACTATTCTTTCCGGCGCAGTTCAAGCAGCTTCGACTCTGCCGCCGATAACTCGATCGAGACGGCGCCGTCTGCGCGGGCCAGCGACTTTCCCGTTGCGACGTCTATGACGGCGACAGATACTGCAGCCAAACCAGGATCGAGCCGACCCAGTGGAACCTTGATGGTTTGCGATTGCTTCTCGTCATAGTTGAACACTGCGAGATAGACTCCGTGCGCGGATTGGCGAGTAAAGAGTGCTGCGGCTCTATCTCCAGTGTCCCCTTCGACCGGGCGGAAGGTTCGACCTTCGCTCGCCACCGCGAAGAGGTTGCGATTATCGTAGACGGCGCGGGCGAACTCCTGACCCTGCGGATCATCGGCAAGCCTGCTGCTGTCGAGAATCATGCCACCGCTGACGATGGCCGAGAGCACCCGGCTCCGGCCTTCGGCAACGCTTCGCGCACCGTGATCGGCATTCTCCCCAAGAACCACATGATCGGGATCAGCGATATACAGGTTCTTGCTGGTCCACCAACCGTAGGTCAGCGAGTTCAGCATGTACTCGGTGCTCTGATCACCGCCGCTGATCTGCCCTTTGGTATCGCAGGAGAGTCGGCGCGCATGGCCGTAGCCGAAAGGGAAGAGCGGCGCGATGGACAGGCTGAGGAACATGCGATTGCGTGTTTCCTCGACGATCTGCCGCATGCCTTCGTTGTAGGCCTGAATCCCGGTCTGGATCGACGGATCGTCATGAGCGCCTTCAAGAGCTCCGTGGGAGAGGAAATCCAGCTTGAGGTACTGGAAACCGAGTTGTTGAAACTGCTTGAGGAAGTAGCTGGTGCGCGCTCTGGCGCCGGGATGCGAAGGATCGATCGCGCGGCCGCCGTCTACTTTGGGAAGCAGCGAACCGTCAGGACCCTTGAGAAGGATGTCGCGATAGCGGTACTTCATTCCGGTGCCTTCCACCCAGGCATCCAGATCGTCGGACCAATAAGCGAAAGGGGTCCAATAGATTCCGGGTTCGAAGCGGGTACCGTCCGCTCCATGCATGGACTTGATTATGGCGACTGCGTCTGTTAGTTGGACCGCGTCAAGCTTTGACCAGAAGGCATCGAGATTGATATAGACCACCTTGCCGTTCCCGAACCCCTGAGGCACGAGGTTGTCGCGCACAAATGCGGCCGCTCCAAGGTAGCGCTGCTCGTTGATCTTCTCCGCGTACGCGGCCCAACTGTTCCAGCCCATGGGTACACCGGCAGGCCAGACCAGTGCGTGGTGGACAGCGGCACTGGCTTCACCGTAGGCCTCAAGGCCGTTGCGCCAGTCGTCGAAGGAGCCGATGAAGATGCGCGGTGAAACCACATGCGCCCCATGAACAAGGCCATGCGGCACTGTGTCGTGCGTATCGGTACGCACTCCGCTTGGCGACGCTATGCCTCCGTAGATGTCAAGTTCGCTGATATCGCCACCCCTGGCGCGCACATCGATGGCTGTCTTCCAGGTGTCGTGGGTGATGGAACCGAGCACGATGGCTTCGCGACTTTCGTTGTCATAGATGGAAGTGACTTCTTCGCTGGTGTAGGTTTCGTCTGGCTTCAGACTATTCACCAGGGCAGCCTTATAACGAAACCACATGTCGTTGTCGAAGGGCACATGGAGCACGCGTAGGGCGGCGCCGGGCTTGATCTCGACGGAGTTCGCGCCCTTGATCAGAACGGCGTCGAAGTGCCTGGTACCTGTGGCGCTTACCTCGGGACCGAGTTCCGCTTCGATCGAGATCGACGGCTTGTCGTCAGAGAGCCAGATATGCTGCAGCAAGGCAGGCTTACCTGCGGATGTGCTGCGGATCGTGTATTCGCGCGAGGGCGAGGCTCCAACTGTGGTTGCGGGCTGATCAAGAACATGGGCTAAGTATGCGGAGGTGGTCAGTCTTTGCCCATCGCCCAACTCCGCACCACTCTCCAGATTCAGAAGTTTGTGGCCATCCTGCCATACGAGGTCCATTTTGCCGGTCCGCGTGTGGTATCGGACGGTGACGAAATGAGACCGCATTGTGATTTCACTACCGTGGATCGTAGACGTCGCCTGGGCATGTCCGTGAACTCCTGGCGCCCACCATACAAGCACGCCGAGCAGTAGCGCCGTTCGGGAAACCCGGCAACGGAGCCTCCCATGATTTCTTCGCATTCCCGTTCCTTTGTAGATCGGCAGAGAGATGGGTGGTGAGTCGGTTGACCTCTCAACTGTAAAGGCCGGGACCGGGCAGATCACGACTTTCTGCCCGGTTCAAACCGGTCAGGAGCTAGAACGAATACTTCGCCGAAAGCTGGATAAAACGGGCATCCGGCGTATTGCTCTGAAAGAAATTCGGTCCGTAGATCTGGCCGCCGTTCGAGCTGTTCGTAGCGTTGCCGTTCTTGTCCGGGTTGTCGAGTGTGGGATGATTGAAGAGGTTGAAGGCATCCGCACGCAACTGCAGGGTCTGTTCGCGGAATATCGGGAAGTTCTTGAAGAGCGACATGTCGATCCTGTAATAGCCGGGCCCGTAGACCGTGTTCGCTCGTCCACCGAGCAACGCGATTGCGTCCGTTTCACTCGTTACCGGCGCATAGTACTGGTAGCCTCCTGTCCCCACCGGAGTACCGACCGGCGCGATGGCGTTGCCCGGAACCGGATTGGCGAAGGCGCAGGGGTTGTACCAATGCTCCCGCGTCCGTGTCTTGGTCGCGCAGGTCACACCGGGATTGTTGACATTGTCCGGGACGCCGCCGGCGGCGAAGGGGTCGCGCGTTCTGAAGGTCCTAGCGCTGCCGCCAGCCGCGGTACTGATATCGGAAGAGACAGAGAACGGAGTACCCGTCTGAGCCGCAAACGTCAGGCTCGACGACCAGCCGCCCACCACCTCATCTTCCCAGCGCGAGCTATTCAGAAACTTTCTGCCCCTGCCGAACGGTAGCTGATAGTTGCCGTTGAAAGTAAACCGGTGGCGAACATCATACGGGGAGTTGGTGTACTCCTCTGACCAGGGAATGAGCGCCATGTTGCGGTCGCCGACAGCCGTGCTGAGACCGCCCGGGTCGCTATCGTTGGTCAGATTGTGCGCCCAGGTGTAGGTGGCCAGAAAGCTCAGGCTCCTGGACATCCGCTTCTCCAGCTTTGCCTGCAGCGAGTTGTAGTCGCTCATGCCGCCGTAGTGGATGATGCCCATGCCGCCCAGGTCGGGGAAGGGCTGATACTGCTGCGTGTTTGTGCCGGGTGCGAAGAGGCCACGCACGGTGTTCGGGTTGTAATACAGCGGCAGATGGCGAGCACCGTTCCCGACGTAGCTCAGGGTCCACGCCATATCTCGAGTGACCTGCTGCTGGATGGAGAGGTTGTAGCCGATGGTATAGGGTGTCTTGATCTGGCCGTCGACACCGTTGAGCCCAGGGTTCGACACGAAATTCTGCAGCCCGCTGCCAGTCTTTGCTACAAGACCGTTCTCGAGGGTGACTCCCTGGCTGGTGAGAGACGCACAGCTACCAGCGGCGCAGGTTGGCGGATAGACATATGCCGAGTTTGACCAGGGGAAATTGGTTCCGAGGTTGGTGTTGCCCTCACTCTGCAGCCCGCCGTAGAAGATGCCGAAGCCGCCACGCACCACTATGTCGGGACGTGCCTGGTAAGCAAACCCGACACGTGGAGCGAAGTTCAGCGATTGGCCGGTCGCAAGGCGTTCGTTGCTGACATATTGGAGAGCGACATTGTCTTTGGCGAGAGTGGCAGGGAAGGCTGAACCGAGATCCTGGTTGCGAGACCTTGCGGGGAGTTGGTACACCGCGGATCCGCTGCCGATGCCGAGGCCCGTTGCCTGCGTGATGTTGGCTTGGTTGCCGCTCCGTTCCTTGTACGGTTCGTAGTGATCGTAGCGCAGGCCGAGATTGAGCGTGAGGGTGCGCGTGATCTTCCAGTCATCCTGGAAATAGGCGGCGTCGTACCACTGCGAATCGCGAAAGGACGGCGTGGTGTAGATATCGGCGGAGCTCATCTGATTGGCCAGGAAGTCCGCGACTCCATATCCGGTGAAGCTGACGCCAGGCGCTCCCGTGTAGACGTTGCCGTAGAAGTATTGCCCCAGAGGAGCCGCAGCATATCGATCGAAGACCCGGATGGCCTGAAAGGACACGCCGGCCTTGAAGGAATGGTTGCCGAGCGTCTTGGTGACGTTGTCGAGGATCTGATAGACGTTCTGCGCTTCGTCCTGTGTGCCGACCGACCCCCACTGATGGATGCTGCTGTCGTTGAAGTAGCCGAGCGGTAGGCCGCCAAGTCCAGGCCCCAGATTCGGCACGCCGCCCAGGCCGAGAGATGCTGCCAATGAATTGTTGTTTGCGTTCGGTTGATGGTAGATCGAGGAGATCCAGTTATAGCCGAAGCGGAACTCGTTCGCGAGGGTGGGCGAGAAGGCGTGGGTCTCACTCAGCATGAAGTTTTCGGCCAGGTTGGTGTCCGTCTGACCGCCGAAGCCGCTCCCGTCGAGAATCGGCCCAAGAGGGAGTCCGTTGGTTCTGATCTCATGCGCGTAGCTGTAGCGCGCGTACGCCTGGTCTTTCTGACTGATGTTCCAATCGACGCGCTGGTCCCATTGGATGATATCGTCCGACTGGCCCAGGTTGACGTTGTAGTTGTTGTACGTTTGCCCAACGGCGCCTGTGTTGGGGCTGGGATAGAGGTTAAGAATGCGCTGTGCGACGCTGTCGATCTGTCCCGCGCAGAAGACATTGTTCTGTCCGTTGCAGGACAACGTCGTGGTGCCGCCTGAGTTCGGCTGATAGAGCTGAATGGGCTTATTTTGCCCAGTGAGTGAGGGGTTGAGCAGCTCAGAGAAGTTGCCCTGGCGCATGAGGGCAGTGGGAACAGCGGTGTTGGAAGGGTTCGCGATCGTGATGCGGTTCGCTTCGATGTCCCCAAAGTAAAAGAGATGGTTCTTCCAAACAGGGAAGCCGAGCGTGGCTCCGAATTGATTCTGGTGGTAGGGGCCTTTGGTCTTGGCGTTCCAATTCTGTGCGTCGAGATTGGTGTTGCGGAAGTATTCCCAAAGGTCGCCGTGGATCTGGTTGGTTCCGGATTTGATGCTGGCGTTCAACACCGCACCGGCGGAGTGACCGAACTCGGCGCTGAAGTCGCTGGTCTGTATGTTGAATTCAGCCAGCGCATCGGGGGGCGGACGCATGACATAGCTGGATCCGTTGAGGAAATCGATCAGGTTTGTGTTGTTATCCACTCCATCGAGGATGAAGTTATTCTGCTCGGCATTCTGGCCGTTGGCGACGAAGTCGCCGCTGCCACTGCCACGTGTGTTGCCGAAGGGAGGAGTCACGCCTGCGGTGAGCTGCGCGATGTAAACCCAGTTCCGCCCGTTGAGCGGTGTGTTGTCGATGGTGTGGGCATCGATCACCTGTCCCACCGACGCATCCTGCGTCTGCTGCAGAGGGGCTGCGGTGGTCACAGTGACCGATTCCGTGGCTGCTCCTGGTTTGAGTGTGAGGTTGATATTCAGCCGCTGCTGAATATCAACGTGCACGTTCTCCTGCGAGGTCTGGAATCCCGGCGCGGTTGCGCTCAGTCTGTAGCTGCCGATCTTCAGCGGCGAGAATGTGTAGTTACCACTTGCATTGGTAGTGCGCTGCAGCGCCAGTCCGGTATCGGTGCTGGTGATGGTGACATTGGCACCGGCAACCATGGCGCCGGAAGGGTCTTGCACCGTCCCGGTGATCGTTCCCTGATCGACTTGCCCCATCAGCGTGAGGGCGGGCGCAAGGAGAAGGAGGAGGCAAAGCAACCTCCGGGGAAAGAGAATATGCCGAAAAACTCTGTGCTTGAATCCTGGAAACATTCCGAGCCTCCCACGAAGTTGGCTTGGTCAAGTTCACACGTGTTCTGAACTCGTCGGGGAGCGTGGCGGCGCTTTGTTCTGCACTGGCACACAGGGACGTGTTTCCTGCGGTTCGGCAGGAGAGGAAATTTCAGAACCCGTGGGCGCTCATAAGACCGAGTTGCCCTATCGTGCGAACCAAAACTAAGCGCTTAAATTGAGGATTGTCAAGAGCCGAAAAACACCACTTTTTCGCAATAACCTGCAAAAGTGACCAAGTGGTTCGCGGAGCGGCTCGCGGGGGAGGGCGCTCTTCTACAAAGTGAAGCGTTTAAAAGAGTTGTCCCGGGAATGGAGCGAAGTCGATCTCTGGAGAGAGTGAACTCTAAGCCGGTCGTTCGCCTTCGCCGGCTTGGCCGAGTAATGCTGCCATTCTACCCCTTCCATTGTTGAGGGTCCGTAGGCTGCGACAGGTCTACGGCACTGCACGATGGCTAACCCGGAGAGCGGAATTGGGCACTGCCATGTCCATGGCAACGATGGACGCGGTGACGTTCTGCAGGTCCAACGATGCCATAATGAGCGCTTGCATAAGAATCGATCCCCGCAGTTCTCAGGTAAGATGTGCTCGCAGCAACTTTGAGCGCCCAAAATGGGGTGTAGCAGCGAATGCAGTCGAGGCTTCTTTTCCGCCGGGCACGCTTGATGATTGGCCGCATTGTGCCGGTCAGCGGCGGTGCGGAGCTTGACTACAGGCGTTAGTTTCAGGAGCGATCATGCCGACGTGTGTTATCGAACGCATTGCCGCATTCGATATGCGCTATCCACTCTCGGACGGAGCGGGAAGCGATGCCATTCATACCGACCCTGAGTACTGCCTCGGCGTGACCCAGCTGTACACGTCGGGCGGGCGGACCTCCACCGGCATCACACTGACGCTGGGCGAGGGGAACCGGATCGTTTGCGATGCGATTGAAGTACTCGCCAGGCCCCTCGCCGGGATGGAGATCGAAGAGTTAATGGCGGACTTTGGTGCTTTCTCGAAGAGGCTCGCGGATGACTCCGCGATGCGCTGGCTCGGTCCGCACAAGGGTGTGGTTCACCTCGCGCTGGCTTCGGTCACCAACGCCTGTTTCGATCTGTGGGCGAAGCATCGGGGCGTTCCGCTGTGGAAGCTGTTGCTGGATCTAACTGCGGAACAGGTCGTTTCGCTTCTCGACCTGAGTTATGTAGAGGAGGTTCTGTCGCGTGAGGAAGCTCTCGATATGCTGCGTACCAATTGGGCCAGCCGATCGGAACGGAGCGAGATCCTTCAGCGCGGCTACCCTGGGTACGATACTTCGGTGGGTTGGATGGCGTACGACGACCAGAGAGTTCGCGATCTGACGCAGCGAGCCTTGAGCCAAGGCTTCACTGCATTCAAGCTCAAGGTGGGCTCGGCCGACGAGGGCCGCGACCTTCGACGTGCTGCGATGCTTCGCGATTGCGCTGGAGAAGCTGGAACCCTCATGTTCGATGCCAACCAGCAGTGGAGCGTCCCCACAGCGTTGCGCATGACCAAGCTCCTCGCTCGATTCAATCCGCTGTGGATTGAAGAGCCGACGCATCCCGACGACATACTCGGGCACGTGACGCTGGCACGCGAGATTGCACCGGTCATGCTAGCGGCGGGAGAACATATACCAAATCGGGTGGTATTCAAGAACTTTCTTCAGGCGAATGCCATCCACTATGTTCAGGCCGATGCGACGCGGCTCGCCGGTGTGAGCGAGTTTCTCACCGTCAGCCTTCTTGCAAAGAAATTCAACCTGCCGCTCGTTCCGCACGTAGGAGACATGGGGCAGATCCACCAACACCTTGTGCTCTTCAACCGGATCGCCCTCGGACACGAAGTCATCTTCCTCGAGCACATTCCTCATCTGAAGGCCGAATTTGTATTCCCGGCGCAGGTGGAGGGTGGTGTCTACAAAACTCCTCAGGAGACGGGCGCATCCTCTGACCTGAAGATGCTGCGTGCGCAGGGCGTATGACACGGTCCGCCTTTGCCGGGCTGGGACTCACCGTCATGGCGGGAGCGATGTCCGGCAACTGCATGCTTCCTGCGAAGTTTGTCCGCACCTGGAAGTGGGAGAACGTGTGGCTGGTGTTCAGCCTGGTTTCCCTCGTGGTTCTTCCGTGGGGTTTGGCGTTGCTGCTGGTCGACCATCTCGGAACTGTTTACGGCGCGCTCAAGCTATCCGAATTTACTGCGCCGGTCGCATTCGGCGCCGGGTGGGGTGTTGCGCAGGTCCTGTTTGGAATCTCCGTCGCGCGTCTCGGCCTTGGTGTTGCCTACTCCATCATTGTGGGCTTGGGTGCGGTGCTCGGCACCCTTGTTCCACTGTTTGTTCAGCAACGACAGTCGGTGAGCACAGGCGACCTTTCCCTCTTGCTTGCGGGAGTCCTACTGATGGTGCTTGGCATAGCACTGACTGCGTGGGGAGGGCATCTGCGGGAAAGGAGCGCGCGGCAGGATGAACAGCTCACGCAGCGCCGGGGATATCTCACTTCCATTCTTCTTGCCGTACTCTGCGGCTTTATGGCGCCCATGTTGAACTACTCCTTTGCCTTCGGTCAGGACGTCGCTCGCCAGGCCGTTGCTCTTGGAAACTCGCCCGTGCGGGCGGCTTACTCGGTGTGGCCCATCGCGCTGGCCGGCGGGTTTGTGCCCAATCTCACGTATTCCGTGTACCTGCTGATGTGGAACCGCAGTGTGTCCGCTTTCCGCGTACCGATCCCGGATGCCTTGTTGTCGAGCGCGATGGCCGCGCTCTGGATGGGAGCTTTTGCCCTCTATGGGATGAGCGCTGTGCTTCTCGGGACATTGGGAACGTCGGTTGGCTGGGGATTGTTCCAGATCTTCATGATCGCGACGGCGATCGGTTCGGGAGTTCTGACGGGCGAATGGAAGGGCTCCTCCGGGCGCGCTCGCGCATATCTCGGATTCGGGCTCGGACTCCTGATTCTCGCGACAGTCCTGTTCACAACCGGCAATCGGTCCTAAATTGGCACGGTCAGGGATGCCGCTTCTGTGGGTGCTCAGCAGGATCGGGTGGGCTGCTGCGGATTCTTTTGCTTGCTCCTTTGTTTCACGGGCGCTCCGCTTCGCTGCCGCGCCCGCCCCGGGATCGCCGGCTTTTTCTCCCAGTTGTCATAAGCGGTCGATGCAAATCGGGCCATCGCCCGCCTAACGTATGCCTCTGCCACTTCACCCTGGCCTTCTTTCACCAGGTCCACGATGCGCTGATGCGCATCGAAATCCTTGCTCCACACAGAGGTGTCCTGTCCGCTCGAGATCACTCGGATGCGCGCGAAGGCAAAGACGGGCAACAGGACGCGCTTGGCATGGTCGAACACATAGGGGTTGTTGGACAGGCGGCAGAGCTCAAGGTGAAACTTGAGGTCGGCGTCAAGCAATTCTGCCGGGCGCCTTTCCTTCGAGGCGCGGCGCATCATCTCCAGCGCCAGTTCGAGCGGCTGGACGTCCTGGGTCCGCGTCGCCAGCAGTCTGGCGGCGAGCCCTTCAAGGGCGCCCCGCACCTCGTAGATATGCAAGACATCTTGTTCTGTAAGGTTGACGACGCGCGCGCTCCGGCCTGAGGCCTTAGTAACAAATCCCTCTTGTGCGAGGAGATTGATGGCCTCGCGAATCGAGGCTTGGGCCACGCCGAATTTCCGCGCCCAGT
>JAOAPJ010000371.1 GCA_025462805.1 Acidobacteriaceae bacterium | reverse complement strand
CCGCGGCGGAGTGTTTCAATCCAAGGCATGCGTATCCTGCTGCCTCTGCTCGGCATGCTCCTCGGCGCAAGCGCGGTGGCCCAGCATGCGCCGCCTCCGGCGAAGAACGCCGACCAGTATCCCGCCTTCGTGCGCGATGCCAAGGATCACCTGATCATCGCGGTCGATCCGTACGACACGGGAGAAAAGGCGTCCATCTTCCGCCTGAACTACACCGCCGCGAACATTATTCCCATCCGCATCATCATCACCAACGACGGCGATGCACCGATCTCACTCGACAACGCGCGAATCGACTTCATCACCGCAGCGGGAGACAAGATCCCGGCGGCCATGCCCCGAGATGTCGAGCGCGCCATGGACCGGCCGGCCGATCCGCGGCGCGCGATTCCCATCGGGCCATTCAAGATTGGGGGCAAGGGCAAGAACCGCGACAAGAGCATCGAAGCGGACTTCTCCGAATTCGAATACAACGCCCTGGTGGTTGAGCCGCACACCACGCATGCCGGATTTCTCTTCTACGACCTGCAGGATCTGTTGAATCCACTCTCCGGCGCGCATCTCGAACTGCGCCGCATCCAGACCTCAGACACCCGTGAGCTCTTCGCCTTCGAAGTGCCTTTCGACAAATACCTGGACAGCAAAGGAAGCAAGTCCAGCCACTAGCCCACCGCTGAGCGCCTAGACGCCCTTTTTCTGTGGCTCCCAGATGAACTTGTGGATCTGCAGGCTCAAGCGGGCGGGCACGCCATCCGCCAGCATCCACTCCACCAGCTCCCTAGGGTTCAGTTCACAGTTGTCAGCCGTGCGCTGCGGGGTCGGCGACTTGCGGAATGCGGGTGAGAACAGCACCGCGGCCGCCCGCTCCGCCAAACCATTCTGCAGGGTGAACTCACGCGCGAACTCGTAGTCTGCCCGGTCGCGGATGACGAACTTCACCTCGTCCCGCCTGGTCAGCGCATCGAGATTCTCCATGCGGAACGTGCCGCCCTCGCCCGAGCCGGGACACTTCACGTCGACGATCTTGTGCACTGCCTCGGGAACCTTCGCCAGCAGGCGCTCGCCGCTGGTCTCGATCATCAGCGTATGTCCAGAGGCCAGCATTCGTTCCATCAGCGGAAGAAGCTCACGTTCCTGCAGCATCGGCTCTCCACCGGTGAACTCCACCAGGCGCACAGGCGCGAGCGCGGCGACGGCGGCCTCCACCTCTTCGAGCGACTGTTTGTAGCCGCCCTTGAACGTGTACTCGGAGTCGCACCAGGAGCAGCGCAGGTTGCACCCGGCGAGCCGCACGAAGATGCAGGGCAGGCCGGCAAAGCTCGACTCCCCCTGCACTGATTTGTAGATTTCGATGAGATACATCAGACCGCGCTATTCGTAGTAGGTGGCAGTAGTCGTGTCCGTCTCGTAGATGGTGCAGTCCTTCACGTGCACCCGGCCGCCGGTCATCTCACTGAGCTGGCGATTGGTCTCGTCGAAGAAGTACCGTGACAGGTTCTCGGCCGATGGATTGATCACGGTGAACGGCTCCAGCTCATTCAGCATCTGATGATCCAGGCGATCGATCACCGGCCGCATCACCTGCTTCAACAACTTGAAATCCAGCAGCAGCCCGGCCGCATCCAGTTCGCCGCCGCGCAGCGTCACCCGCACCTTGTAATTGTGGCCGTGCGGGTTCTCGCACTTGCCCCGATAGTTGCGCAGATAGTGCCCGGAGGAGAAGCCGGCTTCTACCGTTACCTCATACATACGAGTGTTGTCCTTTAGCGAAACGAGCTCAAAAGGCCCAACCACCATTTTACCGTTTGCCGGCGAATCAGCGGCCCCGGCGGCCTTCGCGCCGCTCGCGTTCCTCGTTGCGGCGCTCCACCTGCTCAAACATCGCGAGCATGACCCCGCCAAATGCAGCCAGCACCGACCCGAGGAAAAGAAACAGCCCGGTGGTCTTCCAAAGCGAGCCATTACCCGGCAGATCCGGCTGCGTAGAGCTGACCGTGCCCAGCATGGCGCAGGAGATCAGCGAGAACAGCAGCAGCGTGGCAGACAGGATGTACAGGTTGCGCGACATCGCCTCTTCCATGCTAGCAGCGCTGCTGCAGGCTATGCCCGCGCCCGCCATTACCGTTTGTTTGCGGGGCCATCGGTGGCAAAGAATGCCTCCACCTCGGCAATATCCTTGGTCACCCGGTAGGGCGGGAGGCTCTGCAGAAAGACGCGGCCGTAGCGCTGCCGCTGCAGGCGCGGATCCAGCAGCATCAGCACGCCCCGGTCCTCGAGCGAGCGGATTAACCGGCCGAAGCCCTGTTTCAGGGTGATCACCGCCTGGGGCACCTGATATTCGAAGAAGGGGCTGCGCCCGTCCTCTTCGATGGCGCGCATGCGGGCGGCCACCACCGGATCGCTGGGCACCGCAAAGGGCAGCCGATCGACGATGACGCAGCTCAGCGATTCACCCTGCACATCTACCCCCTGCCAGAAGGAGGAAGTGCCGAACAGCACCGCGTTGGGCGTCGCGCGGAACTCTTCGAGCAGCGCCTTCTTCGGCGCCGTGCCCTGCAGCAGCAGCGGGAAATTCAGTTCCATCAGCAGGCGTTCATAGAGATCGCGCATCTGGGCATAGCTGGTGAAGAGGCAGAACGCCCGCCCATGCGTGATCTCAAGCATCCGGC
>JAOAPJ010000325.1 GCA_025462805.1 Acidobacteriaceae bacterium | reverse complement strand
ACTGGGGCACGCGCTGGTTTATGGACGGCCACCGCGGCTATGGCGGCTTCGTCGTCGAAGGCGGCGCCCAACGCCTCTACTACTCCGGAGATACCGCCTACTTTCGCGGATTCGCCGAAATCGGCGCGCGCCTGCGGCCTGAAGTCGCTCTCTTACCCATCGGCGCCTACTCGCCGGACAGCTTCCGCAACGTGCACACCAGCCCCGAAGACGCCCTGCGCGCCTTTCAGGACCTCGGTGCCGGCCGCATGGTCCCCATGCACTACGGCACCTTCTGGCTCTCCCAGGAGCCCATGGACGAGCCGTTGCCACGCCTGCTCCAATCCGCCGAACACCTCGGCCTCGCCGATCGCATCCTCCCTCTCGAAGAAGGCGAAACCGCCGTGCTCACGCGCGATAGTGCGCCGCGCCAGCCGCACACTCAGGTAAACACCGCCGATCTGAGCGGCACTCGTTTAAGAGCGGCCAGGTAGAGTCGAAGACGCGCGGCGCCCAAGGCTATATCGCGCTTTCGCCATAGAGCGTGACCGCAGGGTCTCGACCCGTAAGTATCGGATTAAACACACTGCTCAGCCGAAGTATGAAATTGCCGAAAGCCAAGCTAGTGATATGCTCGATGGGCGCGCTAGCGCTTAACGGATCTACTCGTTTTTGGAAAGTCGTCCGACCGGCGCGTGCGGCGGCGCAGGGATTCGAATCCGACCCAACGAGAAGCGTAATGATATTTGATCTAGCGCGATATCGAAGCGAAACTCGGCAGTTTACCAAAAGGTCTGGCCCAATTCGTTTCGGCTTAGGCGTGTCCCAATTCGAATACTTTTGCTTTAACGTTTTTCGTGTTCTGTGGCGACTTTTTTATTGGCGCCGCATGTCAGAGTCTGCGGATCTGCCTGTTCCGATCATGCCGGTCCCCTCTACATTTCAGCAGAAGCATGTCGAACATTGCCGCGTATTTGCTGATCGATATGAGATATTGAAATCTTTGCCGAAAGGCAAGGTCTGGGCAGAAGTCGGAACATTCAAGGGTGCCTTTGCCCGGAAGATCATCGATATTTGCCAGCCCAGCGAGCTAGATGTAATGGACCTGACCTTTGACTTGGTCAAGAAACTGGGACATGTGCATGAATCAGACACCGTAACGTTTTATCCCGGCGATTCCACGACCTCCCTTCTACGGCAACCTGATAAAAAATACGACTTTATCTACATAGATGCCGGCCATGATCTGATTGATGTAGCACGCGATACAGAAGCTGCCATACTGAAACTGAAAGACGACGGAATGATCATCTTTAACGATTATGTCTGCTTCTCGTATAAAGAAATGCGCCCCTATGGCGTTGTGCCCGTGGTGAATTCATTAGTCAGCAATGGCGGCTGGGAGGTTGCCTGTTTCGCATTTCAAAATAATATGTATTGCGATATAGCGCTGCGCTCCGTCCCGTCTCGAAGATGAAGCAATTCTCCGGCGTCGATGTGATGCGCGGCCAGGGAGATGGCATGATGTTCAACGCTGCCTGGAGGTTCCAGGTCTCCCGCTGCACCCGCGCACCTTCTGCGTACGCTCTTCTGGCCTCCGCTCCGTGGCCGCGAAGCGTCGAGTAAGAGTCTCCTAATTCGAGCCAGGTGGTGCTGTCGCTCGGATCCAGTTCGGTGGCTTCTCTGGCAAACTGCAGCGCCGCGATGGTCTTGCCCTGGCTGCGGAGCGCCTGGGCCATTGTGGCCGAGACTGCTGCATCCGGCTTCAACTCCATGCTTTGTCGCAATCGTTCGATTGCTTCCTCAGGCCGGCCTAACTGCGATGAGCATCTGGTGGGAGCTGTCTGCGGACTGTGCGGAATCCGCGGGGGAATACGTCCGGCCGCATGGGCTCGATGAAAGAGCACGTGGAAAAGTATAGGAACATGCTGCAATAGTGGGACAGAGAGCGTGCGAGATCACGATTCAGCCGAACAGGGGAACCTGTTGAGGCTGCTCTACCGTCTCATGTAATAGGAGAAGGTGAATCGTATGTTTCTAAAGATTATGTCCAGCACCAATGTCGTTCACTCGGTCAACTCCAACCACATCGTGTCCGTCGCCCAAGAAGAGCCGGACGATCCTTTTGCACTCGTTGAGCTCTCGAATGGGAAGGCAATCAAGGTACCGGTGAAAAAGATGAATGAAATCACAGAAGCCTTATCGAAGCTCGGCTAAAGGACCTGTCTGTATGTGCCCAAATCGAATGCTCAAGACGTTGACGTTAAAGATCCACCGCGCCGGCACCAACTCCTGAGGACGTCGGTTATCGGTATGACGGTCGGGAAGAGAGGGGGGATTCCAGCGCCTCTCCGGCCCAACGACTTCATCGTCGCAATCAGCTTCACCGCGCACGACGAGAGCGCAAGCGATGTTCCCGGCGGCACACATCCCATCGCCATCGAGCACCGTCTGCCCTGTACGGCTGATAGTGCAGGCTTCGCAGGCTGCTATTAGGGGAGGCAACTCACGGCGCGCTGGTATGCAAGACGGCCATCGGTACCGTGCTAAGACGGTATATAGCGGAGATTCAGTGATCTCTCGTGATATCGCCACCGATTATCGCTGGGCGCCACAGTGGTCCCAAATACATAGCCCGTGCAGTCCCGTAATGACTTATGAAGAAAGCGTTTCGCTTCGAGAACGAGGGTTTCTAAGGACACGCCGCTCAGGTATCGGCTCCTTAGGAGTGAAGCAATCAAGGGTCACTCGGCTGAGTCTGCCTCTCATCTTGCGGAGCGCTCCTTCTACTACCCCGCGCACGCGATCCGCGGCACCAACTGCGCGTAGATTCAGCAAGAGTTCGTGTTTTGAGGAAGGTGATGCATCCAAATTTCCCTCCAGCCGCGGCTCTTCGCCGTTCCCGCAGATTGCAGCCTTGACGAACCCTGCCGGCGAACTTGCTGTGCCTTTTAGATGGGCGATGATGATGCCCGCCGCCGTAAGGCTCTCGTCCAGTGAGTCAAGCAGACGGCCCAACACCATCGCGGGCGATAGGAGATTCTCAGGCTCGAAGTGAGCGTGAACATTCAGCCAGGTGAGCGCTGCTTCCGCCAGGGCATACTGTTCGTAATCGATCTCCAGGGCCTCCCGCCCGCTTATCAGCGTGCCGGACAAGATCTCATGCAGCCAGGGCAGAACTCCCTGGCCGCTAGCGGCCGAAATCTGGCGTAAAGGCCGACCGAGCATAGGCGGGTTGGACGGATACAAATCGGACTTACTGAGGCAGATGAGATCCGCTTCTTCGATCTGTTTCCGAAAAAGAAACTCCATCTTCGGATCGCTACCCTCGTTCAAGAGAGACCGAGCCCGCGACGGATCGACTAACACCGTGAACGGCGCAACCCGATAGGATTGCCGATGCTCCTGCAGGGGTCGCAGCACCGTGGCAACGATATCTGCGCAACTGCCAACGGGCTCCGCGAAGACAACCTGGGGGGAGTGTGCGCGAAGTTTCTCGGCGACTTCGATTAAGTCGGAAAACTTGCAGCAGAAGCACCCGCCTGTCACTTCTCCAGAGTGCATCCCGTGCCGAGCTGTAAGTTGCGTATCCACCAATGCGG
>JAOAPJ010000258.1 GCA_025462805.1 Acidobacteriaceae bacterium | reverse complement strand
ACCTGAAGCATCTCTCGCTTTGATCGCTCGCGGCTTAACCGAGTCCGCTCTGCTCCGCCACAGAGTCTATCTCCTCTAGGAGGTTCGGTTAGATCGAGGCCAAACGCCGCGTTTGGCCTGTGAGGATAACCGCCTGCCATATTCCGGTCACTGTACTCAACTCGCTCCTGTCTTTCGATTGAGCTTCAGAGCGGTAATACGCGAAGCCAATGTCGTTGGCTTCATGGCCAGCAATTCCGCGGCACCGCCTGGGCCGAAGATCTTGCCGCCGGTTTGCTTCAGCGCGGCGGCGATGGCGTCGCGTTCCTGGCGCTTCATTTCTCTGCGCGTCAGCAAGGCAGGTGGTGAAGCCGTGTGAATACTGTGCGCGACAGGATCTCTGGTTGCATCCGACTTGGCAAGATCAAAACGCAGGGGGCCTCCTGGTGAGAGGATGAGAGCGCGCTCAATCGTGTTTTGAAGTTCGCGCACGTTACCGGGCCAGTCGTGGGCTGTAAGCTGATTCAGCGCGGCCTGCGAAATTCGCATTGCGGGACGGTTCATTCGCCTCGCATTTTGCCTCAGGAAGTGCTCCACGAGCGGTGGGATGTCGTCGCGGCGCTGGCGTAGCGGCGGAACTTCGATCGGGAAAACGCTCAGACGATAGAAAAGGTCCTCCCGGAAGCGGCCGGCATCGACTTCCTTCTTCAAGTCGCGATTGGTCGCAGCGATGATACGCACATTGACCTTGCGCGTGCGTGTGTCGCCTACGCGCTCCAGTTCCTTTTCCTGCAAAACGCGCAACAGCTTCGCCTGCATTGCGAGCGGCACATCGCCGATTTCGTCAAGGAACAATGTGCCACCGTCGGCCAGTTCGAAGCGGCCCAGCTTGTCTTTGAAGGCACCGGTAAATGCACCCCTGACATGACCGAAGAATTCGCTCTCGAACAGGCCCTCGGGCACTGCGCTGCAATTCAGCTTGATGAGGGGGCGGCGCTTTCGCTCGCTGTGGTCGTGAACTGCACGGGCCACGAGTTCCTTGCCCGTGCCGCTCTCTCCGGTGACAAGCACCGCTGCGTCGGTCGGCGCGACGAGTTGAATCTGTTGCTTTACCTTCTGCAAGCCAGGACTGTCGCCGATGATGTCACCGAAGTTGTGTTCGCTGCGGATTTCCTCGCACAGGTAGGCGTTTTGATCCTGGAGCCGCCGCTGCTCCTGCTCCATCAGCACGCGTTCCGTGATGTCGACAAACATCGTTCGTGTGCAATTGCCGCCAGCGGTCGGCCTGGACCACCACTGGACCCACACTGGCTTGCCGTCGTCCTTGCGGCGCAGTTCGAGCACGGCCCCGCTGGTGTCGGTGCGTCCGATGGAATCAAGCGCCTCGCTCAGGCGGCGCTGGGCGTCGGGGGTGTCGGGCACGAGAGACGTCCCAAATGTCCCGGAGATCTCTTCGGGCTTGAGGCCGAGGATCCTCATCGCGGTGCGGTTCGCTCGGATGAAACGAGAATCCAGCCCTTCATGCACGTAGGCGATCGGGGCCTCGTCGAAAAGATCGCGGAACCGCTCCTCGCTCTGCACCAGGGCTTCGTTCGCCTGACGCAGTTGCTCGCTGATCCTGCGCTCCGCCTGTTCGAGTTCGGAGATCTTTCTTGCCGACAGTCGCAGTTCCATCTGGTCCATGACCAGCGCCGCCAATTTCGTGAGCATCTGCGATTCGGTTGTGGCTAGTTCTCG
Source organism: Acidobacteriaceae bacterium (assembly GCA_025462805.1). The sequence goes on along the minus strand of JAOAPJ010000258.1, from coordinate 10,339 downwards.
GGGTTCACGGTCGGCGATACAGAGCGCGCCCAGATTAAGTCCGTCATGGGTGCGCAACGGAGCGCCCGCATAGAAGCGCACGCCGAAAGGTTCAGCTACGAGCGGATTTGCTTGTGCACGCGCGTCATGAATGGTGTCGCGAATGTAATACACCTCTGGCGCAAGTATCGCCGACGCGCACAACCCGGCTTCGCGCACAACCTGCTGAACACCGATACCGTAATGCGACTTAAACCAGATGCGGTCGTGATCCACCAGGCTGATCATCGCCATTTGCACCCGGAACAAACCGACCGCCAGTTCTGCGATATGATCGAGCGCCCCATCCGGCGGAGTATCGAGGATGCGATACCGCCGCAGCGCCTCGAGGCGTTCCGAATCGTCTTCTGACAACAGGGCCTTCATACGTTTGATACGAAATTCACTACGATTCGTCGTAGAGCGCCCAACGAAAACTCGTAGCCATATGACAGTTCGTAGTACGCCAATTCATGACGGATTTGCGTAAAGGTGCTGTTTCCAATGTCGTAACGGGAATAGGTCTTTTGGCACGCAGCGTGATTAATGCATGGCAGCGCCTGCATATTACCAGTGCGACGCATATTAACCCAGTGAGTTACACGAACATGATGACCAAATCGCAAGCGCAGTTTTCAGAACTCGGGAATCTACAAGGAGATCCTCCGGCGTCGAAGCCGGTCAATCGCCATCCCTTCTTGAAGCGGGTGATTGGTGTCCTCGCCATTTGCGCCTTGTGGGCCGGAGTCGCCCCGGCCGAGGACAGAGGCGACGACAGAGGCACTAGCCCCAACGAGTTGCGCCGGTTCATCGCCGCGTCGGTCGGCGGAATTGACAAGTTGACGGTACCGGCGACAGATGCCGACGTGCCCGTGCCCGTGCCGGTGGCTGGGAGCGGGAACACGCCCTACCGCTACGAGACCACCGAGGCGAAACGCTACCTCGGGAAGCAGCTGTTCCACGACCCGGTTCGGACGGTGCGCATCAACGAAAACCAGGGTCAGCCAGTTGACCTGCCCGAGGGGACAGCTTTCGGCGGTGAGCTGCAGGCCTCCGATCCAGGCATCCAAAATATCGTAAATGCAACGATAAGGACCGGATCGTGCGGCAGCTGCCATATGGCCGAGTCGGCCGGCAAGGCCGGTCAACAGATCAACCTCAACGTTGGCGCCGAGGGCCGCGGCTACAGGGACGAAAAGGGGACATTCTTCGCTCGCCGCCGGCCCCGGACCGACATCCTCCCGGCATTGAGGACGGAACCGATATTTAAAGGTGACGCGCTGGTGGATTTTCTACCGACCTTGACCGACATCTGGCAGGATCCGACGACCGGTAGCAAATTGGTTACCACGCCGGCCTTCTTCTATCACCCACCCACACCAACGACCCTTGACGCGACCGGCCGGCTCGATGCTCTGGACAGCGTGGGGCGCAACTCGATGAACATCATCGGTTTCGCGTTCAACAACCGCCTTCTCTTTGGCGGCTTTGGCGGGGAGCCGCCAGCCACGATTGGCTCCCTCAACCCCTTCGACGATCCGGCTGGGGAAGACATCACGCTCGAGCTCCAAGACGCCCATCGCATGCTTAACTTCCAAGGGGCGGAGCTCCTGAAATTCCCGGCTTTCGTGAAACTGTTCCGGGATGCATACCCGGTGGAAGCCGCCGAGGCCGACGCCCAAAACGACCCGGCGCTGCTGGTTAACGACCAGACCGTGTTCCGGGCGCTGGCGACCTTCATGCGCACCATCGTCACTCGGAACACGCCCTACGATAAGTTCTTAGCCGGCGATGACGGCGCTCTTACGCCCCAGCAACTTCGCGGCGCCAAGCTGTTCTTTACTCCAGCCACGGCGGGCGGGGCGGGGTGCTTCACGTGCCACAGCGGGCCGAACCTGAACAAGCAATACAACGATCCGGACGTAGCGGGAGTCGGTGCATTCGTCGACCAGAATTTCATCAACGTCGGAATTGGCGACCACCCGATCCGAGCGCTGCAAGCATCGGCTGCCGGCACCCTCGACACCAGCAGGCTGGGCGCGGACGGCTTCCCCTACCACGCCGTAGACACCGGGCGGGAGGAGGTCACTCACGACCCGAACGACGCGTTCAAGTTCCGCGTTTTGACCCTCCGTCAGGTCAAGGACGCGCACAACTTCTTCCACAACGGCTCGCTGACCAGTGTCCGCGATGCGGTTGAGTACTTCAACGCCGGCGTGCCGCAGGACCCGACGGCGGGTGCGGCTGCGACGCTGTCACCCCGGTTTACGCATCCTCGCGGTCCGAGATCCCCGAACGGTTTAGGCCTGACAAAGGAGCAGGTCGACGATTTAACGGACTTCATAGAGAACGGGCTCTATGACCCCGCACACGTTACCTTTGACCCGAACTCAACAACGCCGACTCTCTCACTGAATGAACGCGACCTTACCTACTCCAAGTACCGTCCAGATCTGGCTGCATTGGGGGCAAAGGACGGTTTCGTTATTAGCCGAGAGGCAACCGACGACAACGATCCTCTGGCACGGCGCGATGAAGGTCTTGAGTTCCTGAATGTAACCAATAAGTTGGGAGTTCGGTTGACACGGCGCGATATTAGCGGCCAGCGGGAAGTGGATACGTACACGATTAAGAACATCAGTACTGCGACCAACGTTTCGGGAATCGTGGACACTAACTTGCTCATCCTTGCTCAGGGGCTCCCTAAAGGCGTCCAGATGGAAAACGCCAGCGCGATCAGCAGCAGCGGTCAACCCTATCTCCGCGTGTTTCTGCCGAATGGGGTCCTCAACCCAGGCCAAAGTATCGTCGAGCAGTTGATCTTCGACCGGCGAGAACCCGGTTCCAAGGACCAGCGAGAACTCGGTTCCAAGCCGGTGAGCTACACTCTCGACTTTCTCTCTGGACAGGGCAAGCCCTAACCGTCAGTCTCACCGGAGCCAGGGGGCCACGGGAACACGGCCTCGCAGGCACAGGGGCAGTGCGCAGGTTTCGCGGATTACCCTTCCCCTGCGAGCCGGACACTCACTTGATCGAACTGCCCCAGAGGCGCCGGCAAAGAGCCGGCGCCTCTGGGGCTTCTTTCGATCTTGACAACTGCCTAAAACTCAAAGGACTTCTACTTCGAGACGTATTTTTGTCACAAACCCGACTCCAGCGCTTACCGCACCTTGTTTGTGTGTGTTGTAAACCTGGCGCGGCTGGGAAGCCCAAAATTGAAATCCTAGTTAAAAACCTCTGACCACTGGCACGAGCAAGGATACGACTACTGTCAGCCTATAGAGACATAAGATACAAGGTACGCAATACGGCGCTGCAGCCATCGCGGAATGGAAGAAATAAGGCATCCGGGTTGTCCTGGCGACAGGCGACCATCAGATGACCGTCTTCGCCGTAGCTCTGGCCCACTTTAGTCCAATCTTTGCTGCATGGCTCAGAGGCTGCGGGCGGGAATCTCCGCAGCCTCCAAGCGGATCGAGCCTCGGTTATAGAAAGCTTGATGATGAAATCGCATCGCCGCTCGAACCTTCTTCTTGGACACAAACTCAGCGCCGTCACGCTCTTCGTCTGCCTGGCCGTGGCTGGAGCACACTCCGCATGCAGTCGAAGCCCGTCCGGACGTCTTTGGTCGAAATCAACGCTGGGCCTGACCTATAGCGGGAAACAGCCCTTCCTTTTGAGGTGCGCGCAGGTGGACGTGAGAGGGAAGATCCTCTGAAAAGGCCGGTGAGCTCGATGCGGTCGAGAAGCCTTAGCTCTAAACCATACATCGATCAGATTTGGCGATATGCTTTCTACCCTCGGTCGACAGGGGCGGCAGCGCTGCTTTTGAAACTAAGTTATCTTCGGTAGGCCTTGACCTGCTCGTGCGATTGCGACGACCCTGAAGGCGGATCATTTGGGGGTTTGCACCTTCTACCTCGGTGGACTGCCCTTCGAAGACTGGAGGGACAATCCCCTATCGCAAGGTAGGCTCTGCTGATGGAAGTGCACCTGGTCGATGGCACATACGAACTCTTCAGGTACTTTTACGCGCTCCCCTCGGCTATTGATGAAGGCGGCCAGGAAGTAGCTGCAGTTCGTGGTGTTCTCCACTCCATGCTGACGATGCTCAGAGAAGGTGCAACTCATATTGGAGTAGCCACGGACCATGTCATTGAATCCTTTCGTAACCGGCTCTGGCCCGGGTACAAGACCGCCGAAGGTATCGATCCGAAACTATTGGCACAGTTCGCACTGCTTGAGGAGGCTCTCACTGCCCTCGCCATCGTCGTTTGGCCGATGGTCGAGTACGAGGCAGATGACGCGTTGGCCTCCGCCGTGAACGCCGCGGTAGGAGACCCACGGGTAGAGCGGATCTTCGTTTGTACACCGGACAAGGATCTCGCTCAGTGTGTTCGCGGGAAACACGTTGTCCAATTGGATCGACGAAGGCGTGTCATTCGAGACGAGGCAGGAATCATTGAGAAGTTCGGGGTTAAACCTACCTCGATTCCCGATTACCTGGCTTTGGTTGGGGATGCCGCGGATGGATACCCAGGTCTGAAGGGTTGGGGTGCGAAATCGAGCACCGCCGTGCTCTCCCAGTTTGAGCACCTGGAGAGCATCCCGTCAGATTGGCGGGAATGGCGGTGCAACGTCGTGAGTCCCGCAGCCCTCGCGTGGACACTTGCTGAAAACCTCAAAAGAGCGCTTCTGTTCCGCGACCTCGCGACCTTACGAAGCGAGATTCCACTCTTCCGATCGGTGGATGATCTCCTGTGGGTAGGTCCCACATCCGCGTTTCCTTCGCTGGCCGCGCGGCTGGACTCGGCAGTCACGGCAAAGAGCGTCGACGGAGATCAAGGTCGCGTTAGAAGGCGTCAGTAGTCCACGACATAGGACAACCACGGCGCTCAGTTGCACCGCGTGATATAAGCCCACTTCCCACACTCCGCACCATCCCAGGTGATCACTTCCGGACTGCCAACAATCCACTTGGAACACGAACCCAGGGGCTCCTTGATGAGCGCATTGATGTGCCTGCACACCTGCCCTTCCCATAGAACACCGAGTGGTGTATTCTGTCTTCCCTAGATGTTCGAGTGGAGGACTTCCTGATGAGCAAGAAGCATCAGTCAGACGGAGAGATGCTGAAGGGCACGCTGGACATGATGATTTTGCGTACCCTCGTCACCGGAGACGCACACGGGCACACCATCGCTAAAGTGATTGAGCGGACCTCGGAGGATGTGCTGGAGGTCGAACAGGGTTCGCTCTATCCCGCTCTGCATCGGCTGGAGGATCGAGGATGGGTCTCTTCCTACTGGGGGGCGAGCGAGAACAATCGCAAAGCGAAGTTTTATCGGCTTAGCGTCGCCGGCAGAAGGCAACTTGCCCGTGAAACGAGCCGATGGCGGCAGATGATCCGTGCCATCGGCCTGGTCATGGGCGAAGAAGCTACGCCAGAGGGAGGCAGTCGATGAGCTGGCTCAGGTTCTTTCGCCGCAGCCAGGCGGACGCGGAGTTACAGGAGGAAATCGATGCCTATCTGGCTGAGGAAACTGCCGAGAACATTGCGCGTGGAGTGAAACCCGAAGAAGCGCGCCGCAAGGCGAGAATAATGCTCGGAAATCCGCGAAGTGTCCGTGAGACCCTGTGGCGGCAAAATACTGTCTCCCTGGTGGATACGCTCGGTCGCGACTTGAAGTACGCCGCCAGAACGCTCGCGCGATCGCCGGGCTTTTCGCTGATCGCGGTCATAGTGATGGCCTTGTGCATCGGCGCAACTACTTCGCTGTTCACGGTTGTGTGCTCGGTGCTGCTGCGTCCGCTTCCGTTTCGTGATCCCGGCCGCCTGGTTATGCTCTTTGAGCATCCACGCAATGCCCGCAGCAACCGGGAAGGTTTCAGCTACAACCCCGTATCGCCGGCCGACTACTTCGAATGGCGCGCGCAGACGCACGGCTTTGAAGACATGGCGGTGTGGCGCTGGTCGCGATTCAACCTGACCGGGGAGCGCGGAGAGTTGCCGGAACTAGTGATCGCGTGCGGCGGTAGCTGGAACTTGTTTCCGCTGCTGGGCGTGCAGGCGGCGATCGGACGTACTTTCACCGAGAGTGAAGATCGTTCAGACGGAAACGCCGTGATGCTTACGTGGAATCTCTTCGAGCGCCGGTTCGGCGGGGATCCGGCGATTGTCGGCAGGCAGATCCATCTCGACGCGAAGCCCTTCACGGTGGTGGGCGTGCTTCCGAAGTGGTTCACCTATCCCGATGCGACATTGCAGCTATGGGTCCCGTATGCGGCGGGTTTACCTCCGGAGCTGCTCGCCAGTCATGACCGTCACTTCAGCCATGTGGTGGCCCGCCTGAGGCCGGACGTCAGCCTGGCAAGCGCCATGAGCCAGGTAGGGGCGGTGCAGTACCGGCTGCATCTGCAATACCTGAATGCGCCGGTGGCCGAAGATGTGGCGTCGAAAACCATCAACGACGATCTGGCGCGGGAGGTGAAGAAACCTCTGCTGATCTTAATGTGTGCTGTTGCATGCATGTTACTGATCGGCTGCTTGAACGTCGCCAACCTGCTGGTGGCCCGTGGAGCAGCGCGGCAAAAGGAGGTAGCGATCCGGGGCGCGCTGGGCGCACAGCGGTTGGCGCTCATCCGTGCACAGTTGACTGAGAGCCTGTTGATCTGTCTGGCCGGCGGCGCGAGCGGGGTGTTGTTGTCGCTGGCGGCCACAAAATGGTTAGCCGGCGCGTGGCAGGATCTGCCCAACGCCGAGGTCATACATGTGGATGGCGTTGTGCTGGGATTCGCCTGTGCGCTTGTTTTTTTGGCGGCGCTGCTCGCGGGTCTGCTGCCGGCGATTTCGTCCACAGGGAAGGCGGCTCTTGCAGCGCTCCAGGCGTCCTCGCGCACCACCAGCGGAAACGTCTCCAGGGCCGCGTTACGCAAGACACTGCTGACCGTGGAAATCGCGGTCACTGTGGTGTTGTTGATTGGCGCAGGGCTGTTGCTTAGGAGTTTTGTTCGTTTGCGTGGTGCCAACGTGGGATGCGTAACCAACAATGTACTGACTCTGGACTTGAACCTTCCGGCGCAGAAATATGGCAGTCCGCAGAAGTTGAATGCCTTTAACGAAACCCTTCTGGAAAAGCTGCGCGCCATGCCCGGCATCCGCGCTGTTGCGCTCGGCTCAAATCTGCCTGGAGAAGGATTTGGAAGCGATGATGACTTCACGATTAAGGAGCATCCTCCGCTGAAACCCGGCGAAGGAATACCCGACGCTCTCGCACGCTGGGCCGACCCTGGGTATTTCAGCGCGTTGCAGATTCCGTTGCTGAGCGGACGTTTCTTCACAAGCGATGACCGGCTCGACCGCGCCAGGAAAGTCCTCGTAAGCAGCCTGTTTGCCAGGCAATATTTTCCGGGGAAAAATCCGGTTGGCAGGACCATTCTCGTACTCGATCAAAACAACGCCGATTACGAAATTATCGGCGTCGTCGGAGATACGCCTTGGCAGGTCGGTCAACCGATCCGGCCAATCATGTATTTTCCGATCCTCGGAGGCGGCTCTGAAGAGGGTCAGTCGCTTGCCATTCGCACTGATTCCGATCCGTTGGCGATGTCCGTTCCGGTGCAGAAGCAGATTGCCGCGCTTGATCCGGAACTCCCCGTCTCCAACGTCCAGACTATGCAACAGGCGATTGGGGATTCGCTGGGCAATGCTCGCTTCAGCGCCGCTCTGGTGCTGGGCTTCGCGGTGCTATCGCTGGTTCTGGCTTCCGTAGGCTTGTATGGTGTTCTCTCCTATCTGATGGCGCAGCGAACGACGGAACTTGGCGTTCGCATGGCGCTAGGCGCGCAGAGAGATCAGCTGCTGCGGCTGATCCTGTTCGACGGAATGCGGCCAGCAATCATTGGATTGGCAATTGGATCGGCAGCCAGTGCCGGAATCACGCAACTGATCCGCTCAATGCTATATGACACCAGGCCGCTCGACCCTGCTGTATATATCGCAGTTATCTTTACCCTGCTCATGGTGGCTACTCTGGCCTGTATGATTCCCGCGTGGCAAGCCTCGCGATTGAATCCGATGCAGGCGCTGCGGGCTGAATAGTCCCCAGGAATGGATCCTCGATTTGCGCCAAATAAATTGCCGAGTCACTCATTGAGCGGACACAATTATTTCCGACAATGCGACTTATTGTTCCTGATGTACCGATGGGCGCTGAATCTGTTCCACCGTGTAGACCGGTAGGGTTGCGACTTCCTTGTGAAGTTCAAGTCCAAGACCGCTGAGGGCCGTATCGATCGTCTGCAAGTGTGTGAAGTCCACGTTTCCTGCGCCATTGGGCGGTGGAGGGGGCAGCCGCATCGGCCGCCAACCCTCGGTGCTGATTGTGAAGACACCGGTGAGCGAGGTTCTATTGACAGCCGGCAAATCTGTCCAGTTCTCGATGTAGCGAGCGAGGTCGTCCATATCGACTGCTCTCGCCTTCAGGGGATGGCCGAAGCCTACGAGGAAGCTGTGGCAGCCATCCTGAGCGGTATCGAAGATGCAATGCGAGAGGTTTGATCGCTGGAGCTTTGGGCCGCCGCGAGCAACGACGAGAGCGTACACCGGCATGGTCCTGTTCTCGGTTCGCATCACGAGGTGGAATCGATCCGCGAGCACCTGACGAAACATATCGCGGACCAGCTTCGAGGTTTTCCCGTCGGACGGATTCATTTGCTTCGCATTGGAAGGAGCCTTCGCCTCGATGTCGTATCTCTCGCTGTAAACCCAGGCAGGAAGGGTGGAAAACCGCTCCGATGGATTGGCCGGAACACCGTAGCCTTCGCTTATTAGCGTGATTGCATTGACCGACGTGCCTTTCAGATCCCCGTTGGGAAGAACTCTTACCCGTCTGCTTTGCGGATCAACCGAACGGGCGGGCTTCACGTCGATGGTTGCGAATGATTGTGCCTGGGCGAAGGCAGATGCCGTTACGAGCAGACAGACGACGAATCTTTTGATCAGAAGCATGGCTCGCATCCCTACTTCGACGGTAATAGTAACTGGCGTGGGCAGATGCGTCAGTACCGATAGACGCGCTTTCGTTTACCCAAGTCTGGAAGAGGACGTCAGCCATTCGAGACAACCTTTCGCTCTTCTGATATCTGGAAGCTTGGCCTTGTCAAGGCCATTGATCAGAGGCATAGCGCCGCCACATCGGCGAGAAGCTGATAGACCTCCATGTGAACTATGAGAAGGCCGCTAAGTTCGACCTCACATGGGTCGAGTCGGAGGACTTTCCGCTTTCGACCAAGGTCGCCGGCCGTATGACTCTCGATAAAGACGCCGGAACTATCGTGGTCAATAACTCGCTGACGCTCGAGGGAATTCCCAAAGACGCCTTCGATTATGTCCTCGGCACTAGGTCCGCGCTCGAATGGGTAGTCGATCAGTATCGCTACGAAGAGGACGAGGAAGGCAATTTCGTTTCAGATTGCAACGATCCGAAAGACGACGAATACGTCGTCAATCTGATTGAACGCGTCACCACGGTGAGCATCGAGACGATGTCCCTCATAGCGACCTTGCCAGAAGACATCGAGTTCGTCGGTCCCAACACTGGTACTGTCATGCCGGCTTAAACCCAGGACGAAGCGGATCTGGTGGACTGACTAATCCTTGATCGGCACCTCAGTCCCTACAATTTCGGTCACTCTTCAATTTTTCAATTGCAGTCATGGTTGCCATACTCTTGCGTAAGATTTGTTCGCATCTATGGAACTGGCAACGGCTTCGGACAGCAAAACCGACTTTTCGGAACCCATGCAAGCAGTTTTCGATGCTTCGCTCACTACACCAGAATCACGTCATGACTTGGCGTCATGGTGTGCTACGCCATCGCTATTTGAATCAGAGCTGAACGCTTGACTTTTGCCCGAGGTCTCCACCATTCAATGCCAGGAACTGTGGACAAGCATTGCGCTCGCCCTTATCTGGCAGGCAGGGAAGCGCATCCTGAAGCCCTTCTCCAGCATCGTCCCTGAACCGACTTGACTGTCTGCCCGGCAAGAGCGTCACTGTGCACACCCGGATTCTCCGCTGAAGAGGGCCAGGGTGCACGGAGGCTCGATGGAAAAGGATATTAGCCGCGACATCGCGGAACTGCCCGCTCTGAACAAAGCCCAGCTTCTCCCATCTGGCGCAAGAACTTCGACGATGACCCCCCGGCCGAAATTGCGCAAAGAGCTGATGGTGCCGATCCTGGCCTACCGTATGCAGGAGAAGGAGTTCGGTGGCTTGTCGCATGGGGCGCGCAAGCGGCTGCGCGAGATCGCCCAATCC
>JAOAPJ010000254.1 GCA_025462805.1 Acidobacteriaceae bacterium | reverse complement strand
CCCCTGCGACGAGAAAAGACATCGACCGGAGCCGCCGCTTCCATCGCGCGCTTCTTCGCCCAGACGATACCCTAGCAGGATGGATCACCATCGCTCCATCGCAGCAGGGCTCGCGCGCCTCAGGCCTGAGTTGCGGGCGCTGTTGACGCTCGCCATCCCGGTGATCCTCTCCGAGCTGGGCTGGGTCGCCATGGGCATCGTCGATACCATCATGGTGGGACGGCTGGGACCGCGCGCGATCGGCGCGGTCGGCATCTCGAGCGCCGCCTACTATGTGCCGGCGCTCTGCGGTATCGGCATTCTGCTCGGCCTCGACACGCTGGTCTCCCAGGCCTGGGGCCGCCGCGATGATGAGGTCTGTCATCGCTGGCTCGCCCAGGGCGTCTATTGCGCCTTGGCCTATTGTCCTGTCGCGATGCTCATCGTCGCCTCCGTGCCGCTGCTGTTCAGCCGCTTTGCCATCAATCCCGAGGTCGCCGGCGATGCGGCAGTCTACCTGCGCATTCTGAATCTCGGCACGCTGCCGCTGCTCCTCTACGCTGCATTCCGCCGCTACCTGCAGGGTGTCGGCCGGGTACGGCCGGTCACCTTCGCGCTGGTCTCGGCCAACCTCATCAACTGGGGAGGGAACTGGGCGCTCATCTACGGGCATCTCGGGATGCCTGCGATGGGCCTGCGCGGGTCGGCCGTATCCACCTGCCTGGCCAGGATCTACATGGCTGCCGTGCTGATCTTCTTCGCGTGGCAGCAGGAGAGACGTCGCGGTCATCCGCTGTTCGCGCATTGGCCCGCACCCCACTGGCAGCAGTTGCGCACGCTCATCCTGCTGGGGGCGCCGGCCGCCGCTCAGATCGTGCTCGAGGTAGGCGCCTTCGGGGTGGCCACGCTCTTCGCGGGCCGCCTCTCGGCCGAGGCTCTGGCCGCCCACCAGATTGTCCTGAACTGCGCCAGCACCACATTCATGGTGCCGCTGGGCATGTCCGCCGCCGCGGCCGTCGCCGTGGGCCATCAGGTCGGCGCCGGAGACATGCCGCGGGCGCGTCGCGCCGGATGGCTGGCTCTGACGCTGGGCGTCTCCTTCATGGCAATGGCTGCTGCTCTGTTCCTCGCTCTGCCGCGGCCGCTGATGCACATCTACACCACAGACAGCACGGTCGTCCTGCTCGGATCCCGACTCCTCATGCTCGCGGCAGCATTCCAGATCTTCGATGGCATCCAGACAGTTGCAACCGGAGCCCTGCGCGGTTTGGGGGAGACGCGTCACCCCATGCTCATTAATCTGTGCGGGTACTGGCTCTTCGGCCTGCCGCTCGGATACTACCTTTGCTTCCATTTGGCGCAGGGCGTCTTCGGCATCTGGATCGGATTGACCATCTCCCTGATCGTCATCGCTCTCTACCTGCTGTGGCACTGGTCGCGCGCCTCAGCGCGCCTGACAATCAGCGCCGCTACCCATCCGGCCGGAATACCGACGCACTCCTGATCGTTTCCTGAGATCGGCGACCATGACCGCTTGGCTTGTGGCTCTGCTGAGCGGGGGTCTGCGCGCGCGCCAATACTTCAACGAATGCTTCAACAGTTGCGCCGGGCGCCCATCGGCAATGCTCTCGATTCAAGAAGGCCCCCTTACCGACGCACGACATGCAAGCCCGCGCGTGGATTTTAAGTAAAACTTTTCTCCTGATGTTCTTATTCCTTTCAACAACGCAACGATTCGCGGCCGCTAGGATTCGTCGGTCTCTCTGCAGAGCCTTTCTGCGGAGTTTGACCAAGCTAGAACTGTGGAGGAAGGTCAGAATGTCCCTGAATCGCCGCCGTCCCGATCAAACCTTACTGAGGTATGGAGCAGGCATGCTTGCCGTGCTGCAAGTCTTCGCCGGGCTCCCTGTGCCTGCCTCGGCGCAGAGCACTAACCCAGAGATTTATGCCACCAAGACGCCAATCAAACACGTCATCGTGATCATTGGCGAAAACCGTACCTTCGACCATATCTTCGCCACTTACAAGCCGAAGGCGGGCGAGCATGTATCGAACCTGCTCTCGAAGGGCATCATCGAGGAGGATGGAACACCCGGGCCGAACTTCTCGTGGGCCACACAGCACAATGCAGAGGACGACTTCAGCGATCCGTATCAGATCAGTCCTCAAGAAAAGTCTGCCTATGCGCACCTGCCGGCGCCGCTTGCCGGTGGTCCTACGGATGTCTGCAAGAACAACGGCGTCTGCACGCTGCAGCAGGCAGAAGACTCCGAGAACGGTCTCGCGCCCGGCTACTCGCAATTCCTTCTGACCGGCGGAACCGGACTCACCGGCCGTACGCCCGACACGCGCATTGAAGGAGTGCAGGCCGCTGCACCGTATTCCACTTTGCAACCAGGGCCGTTCCAACTCACGAATTCGAAGAGCTTCCCCTATGACTCCTACGCGGCGAGCCCGGTGCACCGCTTCTATCAGATGTGGCAGCAACTCGACTGTAACCAGGACTACGCCACCAAGCACAACCCTGCCGGCTGCAACAAGGATCTGTTCCCATACGTCGAGACCACCATCGGGGCGGGCAGCAATGGATTGGCCCGGCCTGCCACCTTCAGCAAGGACTATAGCCCCGCTCCCGCAGTGACCACCGGTGAAGGCGGGACCTCCATGGGCTTCTACAACGTGCAGCAGGGTGATGCACCGTATCTGAAGTCGCTGGCCGATAACTACGCCATGAGCGACAACTTCCACCAGTCCGTCATGGGTGGAACCGGTGCGAACCACATCATGCTCGGATTCGGTGACGCGATCTGGTTCAGCGATGCGAATGGCAATCCGGCGACGCCTCCGCATAACGCGACGGTGTTCGGCGGAACTCCAAGCGC
>JAOAPJ010000247.1 GCA_025462805.1 Acidobacteriaceae bacterium | reverse complement strand
TGCGTTGCGTTTGGGGCGGCTAGTGGGGTTCGAACCCACGACATCCGGTGCCACAGACCGGCGTTCTGCCACTGAACTATAGCCGCCGTGAGCCTTCAGCAACTCTGCGATTGTAACATTGCCATCGTGGCGCCCCGAGTCGCCATCTCAGCCAGAACGCAGTTCGAACACATACTCATGGCCCGACCACATCAACCTGTCGAACCCGAAACTCCGCGCTCTGATCCGGAGGTGCTGGCCCCCGGGGCCACCCCATCGAGCAAGGGACGCCTCGGCGCGGGCAGCGGCCTCTTCCGCGATGAGAACCTCGACCTGCTCAGCCGTGTGCTCGATACCTGGTTCCGCATTCCCGGCACCAGTATTCGCTTCGGCCTGGACGGCATCATCGGCCTGGTGCCCGGTATTGGGGACGTGCTCGCCGGCCTCGCCTCCACCATCATCATCATTGCCGCATGGGTGCGCGGCGCGCCCTACGTCACCATCGCTCGCATGGTGGTCAACCTCGCGCTCGACGTCGTCATCGGCGCGATCCCCTTCCTCGGCGATGCCTTCGATATCGCATGGAAGGCCAACCGCCGCAACTACGCACTGCTCACACGCCACCTCGAGCAACCGCGCCGTCATCACTGGGGCGACTGGCTCTTCCTCGCCGGCGTCGCGCTCGTGGTCTGCGCCATCTTCGCCGTGCCGGTCCTGGTGATCGCCTGGCTCCTGCACGTGCTCTTCACCGCGTCCGCCGTTCGCTAAGCCTGGCGCCTCAATACAGCACCTTGAGTGAGAACTGGATCTGCCGCGACGTCCCCGCGGTGCGGCTGATGAACCCGAATCCGGAGCCGGCCAGCGTGTTCGACGGCAGCCCCATGTTCACGATATTGAAGAGGTTGAAGAATTCCGAGCGAAACTGCAGCACCGTCAGCTCCGATCCGCTCCTGCGCGTCCCAATCGGCGTGTCCTTGATCAGCGAGAAATCGAAGTCGTAGTACGCCGGCCCACGAAAGCTGTTGCGGCCCAGCGTGCCGAACCGCCCCGAGTTCGGCCCTGTCCCGCCCGCGATATGGATCGGGATGGAGAAGTACGATGCATTCTGGTCGCCCTTGCCGAAGTAGTCCTCCCGCTTCTTGCCCGCGCTGTTCGCTGCAGTCGACAGGTGCGGCCGCCCCACCTGGTCCGGCCGGTCCACACCATTCGAACCCACACCTGTCTGCTGTACGCCGGAGTACACGGTGAACGGCGAGCCACTGGTGATGGTCGATATGCTCAGCAGCTCCCATCCCTTCGTCAGTTTCCGGCTCACGCCGCTGAGCATCGCTGCGCGCTCCAGTTGAAGATCCTGCGCGACGCTCAGGGTAAAGGTGTGCCCCACGTCGAACGTGGACGGCGCCTTCTCCGAATGTGTGTCGAACGGATTCTGCGGCATCGCCTGCGCCACTGGCCCGGAGGCGCCGGCGATGAAGCCGCCCGTCACCGCACTCACATCGTCAATCGACTTCCCCCAGGTGTAACTCGCCTGCACACCCGGCCCGCCATGCGCTACCGTTCCCTGCAGCGACGTCTGCAGCGCGTGATAGCTCGAGTGTGATGTCGGTGTGATCAGTGTCTCCGTGCCAAAACCACCGGCCACCGCGCCCGTGCTGTTGAACTCTGTGTAGCGCGCGAAGCCCGGCTCTGCACCGGGGTACCCGTTGGGAAAGCTGGATCGCGCCAGGTGGATGCCGGTGGTTCCCACATAACTCGCATCCGCCGTCAGCCCGCCAACGCTGCGCTCCACGCCCAGCGTCCATGTATTCAGATACGCGTTGCCGAAGTGCCGGTCGACCCCCGCCACATTCAACGGAACGATCTGATGGTCCGGCAACACGGCAGCGATGTCACGCTCGTAGCGATCCACATCGAAGGGCGTGTTCGGCGCCACAGCCTTGGGATTGTTTCCGGGAAACATGTCCTGTCCTGTGGTCGTATAGGCTCGAGGAAGTTGCTCTGGTGCAATCTGAAAGCCATAAGCCAGCGGCACAGCGGAGGTCGACGTCACACGCGGATAGATCACGAAGGGTGTACTGCCGGTCAACAAATTGTCCTGCCAGATGTT
The DNA here is from genome assembly GCA_025462805.1 of Acidobacteriaceae bacterium. The sequence continues at coordinate 684 of JAOAPJ010000247.1, read as the reverse complement.
CGGCGGAATGGTTGTAATGCCGCCGCCCGCATGCACGCTGGTCTTCGGCGTCGCATGCCAGTCCAGTTGGACGCGCGGCCCCCAGCCATAGCGGTCCGCCGCATACGCCGGCTGCGGATTCACCACGAACTCCTGTCCCAGCCCGGTCGTCGTGGTCAGGATGGTGGAGGTGCGATGCGCCCGCTCCTCAATCGGCGAGTAGTACTCGTAGCGCAAGCCATAGTTCAGCACCAGCCGGTCATTCAGCTTCCACGCATCCTGGAAATACACATCCCACGCGTTGCGATTGATCGCGGCCGGCCCGATGTGCGGCCCGTTGGAAAAGTACGGCGGAGCGATCGCCCGCGTATACGCGAACGGACTGCCGCTGAGAAAGCTGGAGAGAGTGTCTGGCAGCGGATCGCCGACATGGATCACGTGCGCGCCGCTCTGCGATCGCATCTCCACCCGCGAGTACGCCGTGCCACCGCCAAAGTCATACTCGCCGTTGGGGCTAGTGCCGAAGTAGGTCGTGTCCCGATTCAGCCGCACCTCTCCGCCGAATCGGAAGGCATGCCGCGCAGTGGTGTATGCAACGCTCTCCCGCAGCGCGAATAGATTGTTGAAGGCCGCAATCACCGATCCACCCGCCACGTTGAAGGACTCGAGGAAGCCATCATTGAACTTCACCGCCGGGTCGGTGCG
>JAOAPJ010000237.1 GCA_025462805.1 Acidobacteriaceae bacterium | reverse complement strand
GATTGAGCCACAGCGAGATCGCCAGCCGCACCGGAGACCCGCTGGGAACCGTCAAAACAAGAATCCGACTCGGACTCATGAGTTTGCGAAAGGCATTCCACGCATGAATGAGCCACGCCCCATCCCGACAGAGGACCTCGCGCTCTACGCGATGCAGGCCCTGTCTGCGGACGAGATGGCCGCCGTGGCCGCGGCGCTGCGCGACAATCCGCAGGCGCAGCAGGAGCTGGCGCAGATCCAGGGAGAGCTCGCCCTGCTCGCGTTGTCGAGCGACCAGCATGCAGCTCCGGCAGGATCATTCGAGCGGCTGAAGGCGCGGATGCAACAGTCCGGCAACACCGCTGCCAGGGCCAGCACGGCTGTTGCCGCACCCGCTGCTGCGGCAGGAACACCCGTCCTGCCGACGCGGCGGCGCAGCAAATGGGCCATCATCACACCGTGGGCCATTGCGGCTGGCCTGGCGATCGCCTGCAGCATGTTGGGCTATCGCAACAGTGCGCTGAACGATGCACTGGACGATCAGGTGAGGCTGTCAGCCAATCTGGCGGCGAGCGCGTCGCACGCGCAGCAGGTGCTGGAGGTCCTGAATGCGCCGGACGCCCAGCGCGTGACCCTGACCACATCGAAGACACCGACGGCGCCCGTCGCGCACACGGTTTACCTGGCGGAGCGGGGTGCTCTGGTGATGGAGGCCAGCAACCTGAAGGCTGTCCCCGCTGGAAAAGCCTATGAGATCTGGGTGCTGCCGGCAAACGGCTCCGCACCAGTCGCGGCCGGGACCTTCACGCCAGACGCACGGGGCTTCGCCTCCGTGGTGCTGCCCAACCTGAAGGCAGGCATCATGGCCAAGGGTTTTGCGGTAACGGTGGAGAAGGCGGAAGGCTCGCCCGTCCCCACCTCGCCGCCGGTGCTCTCCGGCGAATAGCCGCGCGCTTGCCAAAAAGAACGGCGCCCCTGGATGGAGAGCGCCGAGGTCAAGGAGACGTTCGAGTGTCAGGCTACGGCCCGGACGCTCCGCTGTCTTCGTCCGTGCGAACGGATTTCAGCTCCACCCAAAGGTGGGCCGCCGGCACCTCAGGCAGGCTCCATCAGCGTGTCACCCTCACCGGGGGCAAGGAAACGGTTCGATTCCAGGCCATGCTGGCGCGTGTAGAGATCGAAGTACCGGCCGCCCAGCGCATAGAGCGACTCGTGCGTGCCATGCTCCACGATCTCTCCGTTCTCGACCACCAGGATCTGGTCGGCACGGCGGATGGTCGAGAGCCGATGCGCGATGACGAATGTCGTCCGCCCCTGCATCAGGAAGCTCAGGCCGTTCTGAATCATCGCCTCTGACTCGGAATCGAGCGAGGAGGTCGCCTCGTCCAGGATCAGGATGCGCGGCTCGGCCAGGATCGCGCGTGCAATCGAGAGTCTCTGCCGCTGGCCGCCGGAGAGCTTCACGCCGCGCTCACCCACGATGGTTTCGTAGCGATCCGGAAAGCGCTCGGCAAACTCGTCGACGCGTGCGATGGCGCACGCCCGCTCGAACTGCTCTTCGGTCGCCTCGGGCCGCGAGAACATCACGTTCTCCCGGATGGTGCCGTCGAACAGGAACGACTCCTGCAGCACCACGCCCAACTGAGCCCGGTAGTTGTCCAGCTTCACCGTCGAGAGGTCCACGCCATCCACCTGGATGGTGCCGGAGTCGGGCGAGTGGAAGGCGCAGATCAGGCTGATGATCGTCGATTTGCCCGAGCCCGACGAGCCGACCAGCGCCGTCACCGTGCCCGGCTCTGCATGAAACGAGATGCCGTGCAGCACCGGCTTGTCTGGCTCATAGGCGAAGCGCACGTCATTGAAGCGAAGATCGCCCGCGATGGTCGGCTGCTCGATGACCCTCGCCGGGTCTTCATACTCCTGCCGCTCGCCGAGGATCTCGCTGGTCCGGTCCAGGCCAGCAATCGCCTCTGTAATCTGCGTCCCTACATTCACTACCTGAAAGACAGGAGCCACCATGAAGGCGAGGAACATTGTGTACTCGACGTAGCCGCCGGGCGTGATGCGGCCCGCCAGCGCCTGGCGCCCGCCCAGGAACATCACCATGGAGCCCATCAGGCCGACCACCCCGGTGGATGCCAGCGACAGGAACGAGGTCAGCGTGAGCGACCGCATCACGTTGTCCAGCAAACGCTGCACACCCTCGGAGAAGACACCAGCCTCCCGTCCCTCCGCGTGGTAGCCCTTCACGACGCGCACACCGCCCAGAGATTCGGTGAGACGGCCCGTCACCTCAGCATTGATCTTGCCGCGCTCGCGGAAGATCGGCCGCATGATGCGCAGCGACCTCTCGAGCAGCAGCGCAAAGACGAAGATGGTGCCGAAGATCACCAGCGTGATCTTCGCGCTGATGGTCATGAGCACCACAAACGCAATGATGGCGGTGACGATTCCACCGGTGAAGTCGACCAACCCCGTGCCGATCAGGTTGCGGACGCCTTCGACGTCGGTCATGATGCGCGAGACCAGCGTGCCCGTACGGTTCTCGTCGTAGAAGCTGACGGAGAGCCTGCCGATATGGGCCTGCACCTGGCGTCGCAGGTCGGCAATCATGCGCTGCGCGGCCTTCGAGAGCAGCTGCGTCAAGGCAAACGAGGTGGCCGCCTGCACAACGGTGGCGCCCAGCACCAGCCCTATCAGCGGAAGCAGCATGTTCGCCTGGCGCTTGTAGAGCACACCATCGATGAAAAACTTCGAGGAGGCGGGCAGGGCCAGCCCGCAGATGCGGTTGATGATCATCAGCAGAAAGCCGAGCGCCAGCAGCCCGCGCCGGGGACGGATCAGCCTCCACGCATGCGGCCACGCGTCGGTCAGCTTCGGCTTCTCGGGTTTGCTGGTATCGCCCGCACGCAGCGTGCTGCGCGCCGAAGGGGTCCGTTCTGCCCGTGCGGAGAGATTGTTCGATCGCATGTGCACAGGAAAGCCCCTCAGGCGCGTGCTCGACGCGCTGCGATGAAGGACCGCACACACAGCACGACGAA
>JAOAPJ010000235.1 GCA_025462805.1 Acidobacteriaceae bacterium | reverse complement strand
GCGTGCCGCCCGGCAGATGATCGAGCTGATCCTTCAGCCAGCGCTGCTGGCGGCTGCCCTGCACTAGCGGCAGGTCGGAGTCGAGCGTGATGATGTAGCTGTTGCCGAACGCAACCGAGTACCACCGTCGCCGATTCAAGTCCGGGAATGTTTCCCACCAGTTGCCCGGGTCAAGGTCCTGGCCGCCCTTCAATTCGTGATTGCCGATGGCCGGGTAGACTCGCAACCCGGCCGCACGCCACGCCGCGGTCTCCTGGCGATACACGGCATAGTCGTTCGCCACCGATCCATCGAGGGGCAAGTCTCCGGAGATGACCAACGCGTCGGGGTGCTGCTCGGCAATGCGCGCGACCAGGGTGCGCCGCGCCTCAGGGTTCGTGTCGTCGCGATCCGATGGGTCGGTGAAGCGCGTATCTCCGTAAGCGATGACCGACCAATGGTCCGGCAGACCGCTCGCAGGTACGGTGAAGGTGGGCCGAGGTCCGCTGATCAGGCTCGCGACATAGGGCGGATCGACATTTGCTGTAGCGCGTCGACAGCCGACCGAAACAGTACAGAGCAGGACCGAATGGCAAGCAAGGAGGCAAGCAAGCAAGCGAGGGCGCGTCACGATACGGGTCTCCATAGACAGTGCAGACGCGATTGGACAGGAAAAGTCTGATCGCCGGCTAGTAAAGCTCCATCGCATACTGCGTCTGCAACAGCCCCGGGGAAAGTGGGGTTACCTGTTCTTCGGTGGCGAGAGCAAGCACCAGCCGCTCCAGCACCAGCCGCTTATCGGGCGGCGAGGAGCGCAGCTCCAAGTCGGCGCGGGCGATGAGGCGCAGCGCCCGGGTGAGCTCGCGACGGCTCTTGTATCTGCGGGCCTGGCGGATCAGATCCTCCGCCGCAAAGGGAGGCATGCGGAAGCCCTGCCACAAGGCCTGCCAGATGGCGCGCGAGTCGCGCACGTTCTTCTCCAGGATGACCAGCATCTGGCGGAAGGTGCGGGCCAGCATGTACAGATGGCCGATGGCCGACTCCTCCCCGCCATCGGACGCGTTGAGCAGCCCCTGCAGCAGGGCCAGAGCACGTGGACGGTCCTTTGCGGAGATGGCATCGGTGAGCTCATAGAGGGAGCGCTGTTTCGCGCCCAGCACCATGGTCTCGACATCCCCGAGAGTAATGCTCCGCCGCTCCCTCGTGTACAAGAGAAGCTTTTCTAGTTCGCTGGCCATCAGCATCAGGTCGGCGCCAAGCGCGTCCGCCAGCTCGCGCGCTGCATCCTGGTCGAGTGCGCTGCCGCGCCTGTCGGCCTCCTCCATCAGCCAGCGCATGGCATCGCTCTCATCCACACGCACCAGCTCCACCATACCGCACCAGTCGCCCAGCGTCTCGCGCAGGCGCTCGTAACGCTCCTTGTCCTGCATGTCCATGCGGCGCAGGTCGGCGGGCAGATGCAGATGATCGGCGACGAACACCAGCAGAGCCTGCGGGTTGGGCGAACGTCCATACGCATCCAGCGCGGCGAACTCGTCCTTCTTCGCACCGCGCCCATAGAGCGTCTTCACGTTGCGCAGGAACAGGACCTGGAAGGGCGCCATCAGCGACGGAGTCTGCGCGCGGTCGAGCGCCTCGAAGATGCTGGTCTCGCCCAAATCGATCTCGGCGAGGGAGAAGTCGCGCATCTGGACTCCGCCCTGCGAGTCGACCAGTGTCTCGAGCACCGCGCGCCGGCAGCGGTCATAGAGGTATGCCTCATCTCCGACGAGAACGTAGCCGGGCCGGAGAGGACCGCCGTTGCGCGCGGCATTGATGTCCGCGAGAAAGCGGTCCGAAGACGCAAAGCTGCGTAGGCCGCTAGCCATGCCTGCTGCTCCGGTCCCGAGGATGTGCCATATGCATCAGAAGGACTCCAGCATATCGCTCACCAGCGACCGGGCAAAGTCTCTGGAGAGGCGCTCCATCGCAGGGGAATCTTCCTGCACAAAGGTGGCCAGATCGAGCGTCGCCTCGTACTGCTGGTGAAAGGTGTATCCGTCGTGCCGGTAGAGCACCCGGCCATCGCGATCGGTCAGCAGGACGCTGGCGGTGAGCGTGATGAAGTAGCTGGACGACTGGCCGGTCTGCGAATTGTAGGTATAGGGCACGATCGTCTCGCTGAGCACGGTTCCCTTGAGCACAGCGTCTGCACCGCTGGGATTCTCCGAGGGCAGCACATGAAACCGCGTCCGGGTGTTCAACTCGCGCACCGTTGCCTGTGTGAGGGCGACCTCGGTATGCGAGAACTGCGTGCGGTTCGCGAAGAACGGCACGGCGATGGATTGCACTTCGGGCGGCACATGCGCGGCCGCGCCCACGGTGTGATAGCCGCAGCCGGCCAGCAGCAGAATTATGGTGGCAGGTAACGGAAGGAGAATGCGGCGCATGTGTGACCATTCTCGCAGACTGGCAGGCGTGGGGAGTGCGTGCAAAAGAGAACGGCCGCCCCATTCGGAGCGGCCATTCATTCCTGCAATTGAGCCAGCTAGGCCGGGGAAGGGCTACCCTCCGGGAAGCCAGGCGCGCGGCCCGGCTCCGGCTTCAGCACCTTGACCTCCGGATCACCCGAGGCCGAGCCGTTTGACGGCGGGTTGAGCGGCGGCAGCTCGCGGCCTTCGATCAGCATGCGAATCTCGTTCGCATCGATGGTCTCGCGCTCCAGCAGAGCGGTCGCCAGCCGGTGCATGATCGGCTGATTATGCTCGAGGATGCTGTAGGCCGACTGGTAACCGCTATCCACCAGGCTGCGTACCTCGCTGTCGATCTGCCGTGCCGTCTCCTCGGAGAAGTCGCGATGCTGGGCGATCTCCCGGCCGAGGAAGATCTGTTCTTCCTTCTTGCCAAAGGTGAGCGGACCCAGCCGACTCATACCGTACTCGCAGACCATCTTGCGAGCCAGTTCCGAGGCGCGCTCGATGTCGTTGCCGGCACCAGTGGTCATCTGCTTGAGGTAAATCTCCTCGGCGCAGCGGCCGCCCATCAGGATGGCCAACTGCGTCTCGAGATAATCCTTGGTGACGGTGTGCTTATCGTCCGTCGGCAACTGCATGGTCACGCCTAGTGCCATGCCGCGCGGGATGATCGTGACCTTATGCAGCGGGTCGGCGTGATCGCGCATGGCAGCCACCAGCGCATGACCGGCTTCGTGATAGGCGGTGACCCG
>JAOAPJ010000187.1 GCA_025462805.1 Acidobacteriaceae bacterium | reverse complement strand
GCAGCGTGCTGATCTCCGCGTAATCACCCGGCGTCGCGGTTGCGTGCAGGTCCCAGGTATCGATCTGCGACGGTGTGGCATGCGCCTCTTGGAGCGCCTGATGGATCGCAGACTGCGGCCCCGCCTGGGAGGGCGTAATGATGTGGTGCGCGTCTGAGCTGACCCCAGCCGCGATCGGCTCCATGCCCAGCGGCTTCATGCCCTTCGACTTCAGGTACTCCATGTCTCCGACGATCCACACCACGGCTCCGCCGGCTACGTGCGTCCCTTGCAGCTGGGTCAGCGGCGCAGACACCTGCCGGCTGGCCGACAACACCCGCGCTCCGTAAAACGAGCCCACCACCAGCGGATGCGGCGGCGGATCGGTCGCACCCACCACGACCACCTTCGCCTCGCCACGCTCGATCGCCTGCATGGCGAGCCGCAACGCCAGCCCGAAGGTGGAGCAGGCGGCCACCGGCGCAAAGGCCATCCCGGTGATACGGCCCAGGATCGAAACCTGCGATGCCGGTGTGTTGTGGATGTTCCAGATCAGGTTTGCCGAGACCTGCCAGGGGGGCGTTGGTGCTCCCCACTTCTCCTGCAGCCGCGCGTGCCGTTTGCCGCGCTCGCGGATGATGTGCAGCTTGCCCTGCTCGACCTCGCCCTCTATCACCAGCGAATCGATCGCCACCGCCTCATCGAGATACTCGCGCAGCTCGGGCGAGCGCTGCATCCAGTAGGCCTCCCAGGCAAGCGAGAGCTCCAGCAGGTCGCCTTCCGCCTCCACCGGATTCATCGGTACGTCATCCAGCCCCTTCAGCTCGCCGGCTAGGTACGCGCTCAGCGCACTGTTGTTCTCCGCGCTACCCCAGAAGCGGTTCCAGCGCTGCTGCGCCAGGTGCAGGGTCACGCTGGACTGATACATCGTCTCAATCGCCCCCAGCCCGGTGCCCACATAAACGTGCGCCTGGTTGCCCAGCTCCTTCAGCAGCGGCTCGAGCCCGGGATTCTGTCCCAGCGCCTGGATGAACGCCCCAATCGCGTAGAGCGACGGCAGATCCATCTTTTCCTTGAGGTTCTGGTAGTGCCGCGGAGCAAAGCGGGCATCGATCCACGCCTTGTAGTCAGCGAAATTGAAATCCGGCTGGCCGACAAGGAAGTTGCTGGGACCAAAGCCCTCAAACGGCGTCAGCCAGCTCTCGGAGCTCTCCAGGTTGTGCGCAAATGCCTCGATGTTCGGGGACTTGGGAGCCACAATGCCCCAGCCGAAGACACCGACACGCGCACGCTTGGTCGCTCCCGCATGATTTGTGGCGTTTCCGGTGACAGAAGCGGCGCTGGGCAACACAGGAGCACTCATGATCGCTCTCTGATTCTCTACGACCTGATTGGTCCCTGTCCACGCGAGGCAGCCCGCAGATGTTAGGGATCGGATTCCGGGTTGGACCCGAAGTTCGCTGCAGATTGCGCGAGAGGAGATGAACTTTCAGTGCACCGGGTGGCCTACTGCGCCCGGAGGTACCCGTTACCGTTGCTTCCTTCCGGACCTGGCGGGGTTGGCGGGATTCCGTCGCGTAGGACCCGGCACTCGAGAAGAATACCACCCTGCCGCGCGCTCCTCCACCCATCCTGCCCCTGCAATCTCCGCTAAAATACTGTAGTGAACCCCACTGACATCCTGGAGAGGGCTCTTCCCGGGGAAACCGCTGTGCCCCTCGTCACTGCACGCCCCCGGGTGGGCTTCGTCTCTCTCGGCTGTCCCAAGAACCTGGTCGACAGCGAAGTCATGATGGGGTTGCTTGATCGCGCCGGCGCCGAGCTCACCTCCGACGCCGAAACCGCTGAGATCCTGGTCGTCAACACCTGCTCCTTCATCGATTCGGCCAAGCAGGAGTCGGTCGACACCATCCTCGAAATGGCGCAGCACAAGACCACCGGCCGCGCGCGCAAACTGATCGTCGCCGGCTGCCTGGTCGAACGCTACCGGGACGAGATTCGCAAGAACATCCGTGAGGTCGACGCCGTGGTAGGCACCGGGGAGCTCGAGGCCATCCTTGAAGCTGCCGGCCTCTCGCAGCCGACCGCCGCTGCCGGCCCGCAGCTCTTCAATATCCTCACCGCCGCGCCCAGCCTGGTAGACCGCCATGCCCCAGCCGACGCTGCTGCCTCGCGCGCCGAGGGCGACCTGCGCGAGCAGCAAGGCCGCTTTGCTCGCGATACCTGGGATGGCGCAGCAGCAGCACTGCCCACCTACCTGTACGACGGGACGACGCCGCGCCTGCTTGCCACCGGCAAGACATCCGCGTATCTCAAGATCGCCGAGGGCTGCGACCACCCCTGCTCGTTCTGCGTCATCCCCAACCTGCGCGGCAAGTTCCGCTCGCGACGCTTCGAGTCCGTCGTGGCCGAGGCGGAGCAACTCGTCGCTCGCGGCATACGCGAGATCACTCTCATCGGCCAGGACACCACCTGCTACGGCGAAGATTACGGGATGAAGGACGGCCTGGCCACGCTGCTCGATCGCCTCGCGCAGATCGAGGGCCTCAACTGGCTGCGGTTCCTCTACGCCTACCCAAACAAGATCACCGGCCGCCTGCTCGAGACCATAGCAAAGCATGAGCGCATCGTGAAGTACCTTGACGTTCCGCTCCAGCATGCTGCGGCACCCGTCCTGAAGCGCATGCGACGCGGCGGGAATGCCGACATCTTCCTGAAGACGCTCGAGAAGGTACGGGCAGCCGTCCCGGGCGTCGCGCTGCGCACCAGCTTCATCGTCGGCTTCCCCGGCGAGACCGCCGAAGACCACGC
>JAOAPJ010000183.1 GCA_025462805.1 Acidobacteriaceae bacterium | reverse complement strand
GGCTTGTGCAGGGGGATTTACTGCCTTCCAACGAGGGGTAAGGAAGGACCAAAACAGCGAGTGTGGCTCGGAGGACGATGCGATCCTAATAAGGCGGCCGCGCTGATGTCAAATGAATCTATGCGTTCGTTAAGTGCGATCCGAGATGGACTCCTCAGCAAGAGCAAACCAGTCCCACCGGGAGCGCGAAAAGAACTTCACTGACATGTGGATCGCGGCGAGCTAAGATAGGCCACCACCTCATGTCCACATCCGCGCATCCCGGCAGCCACACTCTGACTGAGGCCGACCTCGTGGATCTGCAGCAGCAGGTCGCGCGGCTGCAGGCGCTGCTTGAGGCATCGCGTCAGGTTCATTCAACGATCCACCTGGAAGAGCTCCTCGGTACTGTTCTGCGGATTGTTGTCCGCGAACTTGAACTTCCCGGCGCTCTTATCACGGAACCATATATCTCCTATGGCTCTATGCCCCCGAAGCCGTGGGATGGCTGCCCGCGGTTTCCCCTTGAGGACAAGGAGGGGCATCTTCTGGCTGAGTTGGTGGTTGGAGAGCCAGCCGGCCGCAATCTCTCTCTCTATGAGCAGGACTTCCTGGAAGGTCTCGCGCTGCAGACCGGCGTTGCGTATGAAAATGCGCGATTCCACGAACGCAGCATCGAATGGACGCGCGTGCAGCGCGATCTTGAAGCCGCTCGATTGATCCAGCGCAGCCTTTTACCCCAGAGTATGCCGTCTATCTCCGGCTACTCCGTGGCCATCCGCTCCACAGCTTGCTACGAGGTGGGTGGCGACTATGTAGATATGCTTGAATCACCCAGCGGCCACCAGATCATGACGGTTGCCGACGTGGCTGGCAAAGGCCTGGCGTCTGCGATCATCGGCACCGCCTTTCGCTCAGCCTTCCGTGCCATCGCGGCGGCCGACGTGCCACTCGCCGAACTGGCCGGACGTCTCAACACGCAGCACTATGGGGAAGGCACGGAAGCGCGCCGGCGGTACGTGACGGCAATTTTTCTAAAACTCGACGCTGTCAATCATCGCCTTGAAATCGTGAATGCCGGTCATAATCCCGGGTTCCTTGTGACGGGTGAGGATGTGTCCGAGATACGCGCCAGCGGCACGCCGATCGGGATGCTGCCCGGAATGGAATACACCGCAGAACAGTTCGTCTTCCCCGCAGGCTCGAAGCTGCTTTTCTATACCGACGGCCTGACGGAAGTGTTCCGCGGCGAGGACGAATTTGGTCCAGAACGTCTCCTGGACGCATTTAGGCAATGCAATCTGACGGATGGTGCTGCTATCCTCGGTTCCCTATGGCAGAAGCTGCACGCCTTTTCTGGTAGTGTGCATCAGGAAGACGACATGACTGCGCTTGCGCTGCTGAGGGATCCTGCGTAGCAAGGGACTACATGGCCGACATGAAGGGTAAACCAGTGGAGCTCCGCCTTCCCTCCCGCATGGGATATGAGAAGGTGGCCATGGGAACAGCTGCCAGTGTCGCCAGGCTGATGGGTTTTCCCGACGATCGCATCGAAGATCTGAAGACTGCCATCGCGGAGGCATGCATCAATGCCATCGAGCATGGCAATGACTCAAACGAGAACCTTTGTGTCGGCGTCACTCTCTCCGTGCACGACGATTCGCTGGAAGTCAAAGTCCTCGACGGTGGCAGCGGCATCTCCAAACCGCCGCAGAAGCCCGATATCGACCGCAAGATGCATGGAGAAGAGGATCCCCGCGGCATGGGCATGTTCTTGATCCAGTCCCTGGTCGACGAGGCCGAGTGGGTCAAAGGCAGTAAGGGAAACGGCAGCTACGTGCGGCTGGTTATCCGGCTGGATAAAGAGGCGGACTAAGGTGCAAATAGAAACCAAGACGAGCGTTGACCAAATCTCCGATATCCAAAGCGGCCACATCACCGTGCTTCGCTTCAGTGGCGATATCTCGTCCAGCTCCCGCGCCGCCCTGATGGGCACTTACGAGACTGTGAACAAGTCGCAGCCGGTTCTGCTCGATTTTTCCAAGGTCGATTACATTAATTCCAGTGGCATTGCCCTGGTCATTCAGATGCTGATGGAAGCCAGCAAGAATAGTCAGAAAATCGCCGCGTTCGGCCTCTCACCGCATTTCCAGAAGGTCTTTACGATGGTGGGGATCACCAAGTATGCCTCTCTTTATCCCGATGAGGCGACGGCGAAGACTTCGATTTAGAAGGGCAATCGCAGTACTCGGACCCATCCGCTGGGAGCAAGGTGTAGATGCCGGCCTGGCGATACGCACCGGCAGTAGAGCGGCGCGACATTCGAGATACGCCCATGCCAGTTCGCGTTGCCTCTGTAGCGCTCATCCTGATCACACAAGGAACTCGTCGGATCGGTCGGTGAGGTGATCTGCTCGCTAAACACCGCCCCGCTCGGCAAGTGGTGGAGTCCGCCTGAACGTTCGGCCAGGAGGATGACATCACCGTCCTCACCTTGACGCGCCTTGCTGCCGCTGCCCGCGCGGATGCTTCCACGCTGAACCTGAGCACGCAAGCTCGCCTGACGCGGTGCTGGCTATTGGCACTTCACAGCCGCGCCCGCGCGAGCAGGAGTCGCCACAGCTCTGATTGACCGGTTTAGCCGCAGGCTGCGATCGCCTCCGCCTCGCTGGCAAATGTGCGGAACAGGGTGTGGATGTGCACCATTTTGAAAGCCTTGGCGGCAAATGGGGACGGGTTCACCAGCTTGGCGTCGCCGCCGAACTTCTTCGCCTGCACCAGGGCGTTGACCACGGCTCCTATGCCGGACGAATCGATCACCGGCATGGCCTCCAGGTTCAGGATCAGGAAAGGGTGTTCGCTTTGCAGAGCCTCCTGCACCGCGGCATCGAAGCGATCGACGGATTCGCCCAGCCGCAGTCCTCCCTTCACGCGCAACGTACAAGTCTTGCCG
>JAOAPJ010000162.1 GCA_025462805.1 Acidobacteriaceae bacterium | reverse complement strand
GCCGCCGTCGTGCCGCTGCCGGAGCGCTGAGGAGGGGAGATAATGGTTCCATGCCTGGCTCTCGCCCGCTGACCTTGTCGTTCCCGCCCTTCGCGGGCATGACGAAGAATCTGATCCTCGTCAACCTCGCGGTGTTCGCGGCGTCGCTGCTGAGTCATCTGGTCCACCCGCTGGCGGTGATCCCGGCACTGTTGATGCTGACACCGAATGCGGTGGTGCATGCCCTCTTTGTCTGGCAGCCGCTGACCTTCGGGTTCGTGCCGGATCTGTCGCTGCTGAGTGTGCTCTTCTCCATGCTGTCCTTGTGGTTCATGGGCTTCTACCTGGAGGACCTGCGGGGCAGCCGGTTCCTGCTGGAGACGTATCTCATCTCAACGCTGCTCGGCGGCGTTCTGGCTACCGGCCTGTCCTTCACCGGTTTTCTGCACATGTCGCCGGGCTCGACAATCACCGGCGCGAACGCGGCGTTGTTTGGGCTGCTGGCGTGCTTCGCGGTTCTCTATGGAGATCAGCAGTTCTACATGCTGCCCCTGCCCTTCGGCATCAAGGCGAAGTACCTGGCAATCATCCTGATGCTGATCGCGTTTGTCATGCTGATCGGCGGCGGTAATGCGTTGGCGGAGGTTGCGTACCTGGGCGGCGGCCTGGGCGGCTATCTTTACGCAAAGTTTGCGCCCCGGCGTGGCTATGGCTTCGCCGCCAGCGAGAGCTTCTACAGCGTGCGCAACGGCTACTACCGCTGGAAGCGGGCGCGCGCGGCACGCAAGTTCCAGGTTTATATGGGCAAGCAGGGGCGCGAGGTGCACTTCGACAAGGAAGGCCGTTACGTGGACCCGGACGACCGCCGCCGGATGCACTAGGCCGACCTGTAACCGGTGTCCGGCTCCAGCGTCGGATTCGGAGAGGCAAGTAGTCCAATGCCAGAGCCCCCCATTCCCGAGCCAGCTCCGCCGGTTTCAGCGGCGAGTGCTGAGCCTAATCCCGATGAGGCAGGGCCTGCTCTGACCACGGCTACGCATTCCGCCGCGCCTTCGGATGCCGTATCCGACGAAGCGGCACCGCCGCAGCCTGCAGCTCCGGTCCTTACGCTGCGTGAGAAGCATCCGGCAGCCGCAAGGTGGATGCACTGGCTGAACTTCCCGGTGCTCGCGCTGATGATTTGGAGCGGACTCATGATCTATTGGGCCGACTCGGACGCGGCGTATCTTTACCCGCACCGTGTCTACCGTGTCGGCATCGGCGGCTGGACGCTCTTCCGGCTGTTTCCGAACGGCTTCTACGAGAAGCTCGGCCTCACCTTCTCGCTGGCAAAGGGGCTGAGCTGGCACTTCTTTCTGATGTGGTTCTTCACGCTCAACGGCGTGGCCTACGTGATCTACACACTGGTCTCGGGTGCCTGGCGGGATCTGCTGCCCGGCCGTGGAGCTCTGCGCGATGCGTGGCACGTGGTGCTGCATGATCTGCATCTGCGGCGCGAGATGCCGACGCAAGGCAAGTACAACGCGGCGCAGCAGATTGCGTACACGCTGATTGTCCTGGCGGGGGCTGGCTCTGTCATCACCGGGCTCGCCATCTACAAGCCGGTGCAGCTGCACTGGCTCACGACGCTGCTGGGCGGCTACGAGATGGCGCGCTGGCTACATTTCTGGCTGACCATGGGCTACGTCGTGTTTTTCGTCGTCCACGTGGCGCAGGTGGCGATCGCCGGCTGGAACGACTTCCGGGCCATGGTTGCCGGATTTGAGCTGGTGCAGGAATCCGCTGTCCCGAAGCGAGAGCAGCCATGAGCGATGAGGTCAAGATTGTGCCGCCCAACCCCGCGGAGGAGTTGTCCGACCAGGCGACGATGCAGAGAGAAGACGCCTCGCAGGACGAAGATGCGGTGCGCGCGCAGGGACGCCGGCGTACGCGGCGCAGCTTCCTCGTCGGGGCGCTGGGCGCGGCTGGCCTGGCTGGCGCCTGGCGCTGGATCCTGACCCGGCCGCAGGTTGACGGTCTCCCCGGACCGTTGCGTAAGGGCTTCGAGTTCAACGCGGCCGTCTCTCGTTCGTTGCTGGGCGATCGCGCGCTGGCCCCCACCTTCGCGAAGGCTCGTGCTGTGCAAGACCTGCGGGTGAATGGCGTCATTGGACTCGACCCCGCGCTCCGCCTGGACCGCTGGCGGCTGCAGGTGAAGAACCTGGCGCATGCGGAAGACTCGCCCGGGTACGTGGCTGATGTAAACACATGGAAGTACGCCGACGATCCCGTGCTGATGGCGCAGGATGACACGCTCGACACGTATGTAGACGGCGATGGAAATCTGGATCGGGCCAATGGCAAGCCGAGTGGTTCGGAGCCTGGGCTGCTGCTGACGATGGATGCAATCCGTGCGCTGCCCAAGGTCGAGATGGTGACGCAGCTAAAGTGCATCGAAGGCTGGAGCGAGATCGTGCTTTGGGGCGGCGCGCGCATGAGCGACTTCATGCATGCCTACCCGCCAGCACGCGGCGCAAGCGGCCGGCTGCCCGGCTACGTTGGCTTCGAGACACCGGACCGCCAGTACTACGTCGGCCTCTACATGGAAGACGCGCTGCACCCGCAGACGCTGCTCTGCTATGAGATAAACGGTCAGCCCCTCTCACGCGAGCACGGCGCGCCGCTGCGCCTGGTCACGCCGCTGAAGTACGGCATCAAGCATCTGAAGCAGATCGGCAGTATCAGCTACACTGACAGACGCCCGCGCGATTATTGGGCGGAGAATGATTACGATTACGACGCCGGACACTAAAAAAGAGCCGGAAACACCGGTGATCGAAGAGCCGGAGCTTCCGAAGATCAGGCGGAGCCTGAGCAGCCGGATCGCGGGCTGGCGTTTCCTTGGGCTTTCGACATTGCTGTTCGCCATCCTGCAGGCGCTGTGTCCGGCGGTGATCGCGGTGAGTGCTGTGCGCGTGCTGATTGGATTCAGCGCGCTGGCGATTGCTGTCTCGGGCACCGATGCGCCGGCCACCGGCTGGCACGCGGACTGGATCCGCATTCCCATCATGCTGGTGGCGGCGTTCGGGGCGTCGCTGAACCTGTTCGTGATCTGGCATGTGCGGCGGCTGCGTGCGCGGCCGGCGGCGCAGTGGCGCATCCGGCCGCTACCCCCGAGCAAGCTGCGCAGCGAACGGTTGCAGATGGCGCTGGCGCTGCTGACCTTCGTGTTCCTCGCAGCAGAGTGGATCACCCATGGGATGATTCATCATCCGCATCACTCATAACAGCCGGGCTGCGGCTAGATCGCTCTACGAAAGAGCTTCGGGGGCGTCCGGCGGACCCAGCCTCGAGAGTTCCTCGCGCAAACGATCGTGCAGCCGCTCGCTATAGCCGACGGGCAGATGGAAGACGCGATCGTCTGCCGTGAGGACCAGGATGTTGTGCACCGAATCCAGAATGGCCGAGCAGATCTCGCAGTGCTCCAGGTGCTGTTCGATCGCGTGGCGTTCGTCGAATGAGACGGTGTCGTCGATGTAGTCTGAGAGATAAGGCCAGACGTGTTTGCAATCGAGTTTCATGCCCTTCCTCCCATCCAGGAAAACCAGCGGCGGCGCTCCGGCAGTTCTCGCTTCAGATATGGCGCGAGCCGCTTCTGCAGCAACAAGCGCGCGCGGAAGAGTCGCACCTTTGCCAGATTCGCCGTGATCCCTACCGTCTGCGCAATCTCTTCGATCGACATCTCCTCTTTGTCGCGCAGCAGGAAGACCTCGCGGTAGGTGGGTGGCAGGTTCGTGATGGCGCGCTCGATCTGCTCCGTCAATTCCTCGCGCTCCAGCGTCTCGCTGGGGATCTCCCGCCAGTCGGCGACGAGGAATGGCGTGTAGTCCCCCTCCTGCCCAGTGTCATCCAGCGATTCGACGGTGACCCTCGCGCTCTTGCGCAGACGGCTGCGCGCCTCATTAAGGGTGATGCTAATCAGCCAACTGCTGAACTTGGCGTCGCCGCGAAAGCTGGCCAGCCCGCGATAGGCCTTGAGAACCGCCTCCTGCGCCACGTCCTCTGCTTCAGTCGGCTGGCGCACCACGGAGAGCGCGGTCATATAGACGGTGCGCTCGTAGGGCCGGATCAGGTCATGGAACAGGTCGCGTTCACCTTTTAAGATGCGTGCGATCCACTCCTGTTCTTCTGGTCGGGCCTGCAACATAGTGGCTAGTGCCGCTCCTCAGGATGAGCCTGCGCCGCCGCCTGCTTCAGGGCACTGTCCAAGATGCCGCTCAATATCTCTTCGCTCTGCTCTCCGGCACGGTTGTACAGCGGCTTACCGTTTGGGTCGAACAGGATCAGATGGGGGATCGAGCCCCCGTAGTAGGTGTGGACGATCGCCTGCTGCGCGGGCGATTGCGGCCGATCCAGGTCGATGACCACGAAGTTCACCTGATCTGCGTAGCGGTTTGCGAGCGCGACTGTCCGGCGCGCCTGACGCTTCGAGTTATAGCAGCCCTCGCCGTAGATGATGACGTAGTTGGGTTTCCCGGAAACGATGCCAGCCGCCGTATCATCGCCGGTGATCAGCGGCCCGTCGTTGCTGTCGCTGTTGTAGTTGAGGTTCGGGTTGAGCTTGAGTTGCTGCGCGGGTGCGAGCGGCGCAAGCGCCAGCACGCAGCCCAGCCATGCCGCGAGTCCTACTCTCGGGTGATGGATCATGTCGTTTTCTCCAGGCGTGCATGGGACGCCGGGCTTGCCTCCGGAGTTACAGTCCGGCGCGCGCATTGTGCAACCCACGATGAAGGCGACGCAGGAAGGGAAGCGGACGTTGTAATGTCGCGCGCGACAGCATGCCCCCATGCTCCGGGGCCCAGGAACCCCCGGGAAGCTCAAAGAAGACGCGCAAAGGCCCTGAATCGGCTGAAGCCTGTTTTTGGCCTGCCGGACACTCGCCGGGGGACACTGCGGGTGCAATTCGATCACCCTGTTCGTCGCAGTGGTCTCATAACCCTCGCTCTTCGTGGCACTTGAGGGCGGCGAGCGGGGTGGAAGGAAATGTTTACTGATCGACAAACAAGGGCCGCCGGCGCACATCCTAGAAGGTGGGCAGAGTTGGCACGGAGCCTATGCCCAAGGAGAAGTCTATGAAACAGCGGTTTGTTCCCATCCTTGCAGTGGCCGCCTTGTTCGCCGGCTGCATGCCA
>JAOAPJ010000066.1 GCA_025462805.1 Acidobacteriaceae bacterium | reverse complement strand
CACCACAAGAGTTCCGCCAGACACTGGAAGGGAGCAGGGCCATGGCCCTGCTCCCTTCCGAAACCACAACCATCAACCCAACCGAGAATTTCCAGTTATGACTGGATGAGTAATCGGGGGCAGGTCACTGGTGCAACGGTATGCAGAGAAGATCGATATGAGCGTCGGGAATGACAGCAAAAAGCTGAGGGATGCTGAATTGCTTTTGCAGCGCACCTCCCTTCGCCTCAAAGGCATCCTAGGTGGAGCTTCATATGAAGACCGACCGGTTTTGGAGGTGACGCTGAAGCAGCTGAATCAGGTTCAGGCGCAGGTCATGATGCAGGTTTTCAAAAAGTAGAATGCGGTTGAATTAACCGATACCGATGACTGTAATTGACAGAACCGCCAGCTCAGCGGACTTGATATCAAGTCAGTAACTGGAGTGGTTACTAGTGGCCGCCATTTCGATACGCAGCAGTTCGATGCTGCGGCTTATATCGTGTTCCTTCACTTGGAGAGAGTAGTCTCTGATTAAGTGCTCTGAGCTGCACTGACCCAGAGTCTTGCCGTCCCTGCCGACTCTTGCTCTGCTTTATTGAACCCAAGAGACGCTCCCCGGCTGAATCGAGGGAAAAATGCGTGATACGCACTCCTCCTACCTTGCGCCGAAAGATGTCAAGTTTCTGCTTGCCGCTATCGTGGAATCTTCGAATGACGCGATTATCAGCAAGAACTTGGATGGTGTAATCACCAACTGGAACGCGGGAGCCGAGCGGCTGTTCGGCTATACAACAGAGGAGGCTCTCGGAAAGCACATGTCGCTTCTGGCTTGCCCGGGCCGCCAAAGTGACATGCCTCACATAATGGAACGGGTCAAGCGCGGGGAGCGGACCGACCATTACGAAGCATGGCGCTGCACGAAAGACCAACGCGAGGTAACAGTCTCACTGACGGTGTCACCGATTCGGAATGCGGCAGGTCAGATCATAGGAGCAAGCAAGATTGCTCGAGACATTACCGCCCAGAAGCAAGCGGAAGAGGCCATGCGACAGGCAGAAAAGCTCGCCATGCTGGGACGCATGGCCGCGGCCATTAGTCATGAAATCAGAAATCCACTCGACACGGTTACTAGTCTGCTCTTCCTGATGCAAGGCTGTCTGCTCGATCAAAAGTCGCGGGATTACTTGAAGACTGCCCAAGCAGAGCTACAACGGATCTCGCGCATAACTAAGCAAACCCTCGACTTCTCCCGACAAAGCACCCGTCCGCAGACGCTTCACATGGAAGAAGCCCTCGACTCCGCGGTTGCATTTCACCACACTCGGCTACTCACAAATCGGGTAGAGGTGCAAACGATGTATAAGACGTGCGAGCCCGTTCACGCTTCGGGAGGGGAGGTGCGGCAAGTGCTTCTCAACCTGATCGGCAATGCTCTGGATGCTATGCCTCTGGGTGGCACACTCACCCTGCGTACTCGGCAAGACAGAGATTGCAAGACAGGCCGGATGGGGGTGCGCGCCACAGTTGCCGACACGGGGGAAGGGATGACCCCGGAGACGAGAGCACATCTTTTCGAAGCCTTTTACACCACAAAAGGGGCAAAGGGGACGGGACTCGGGCTCTGGGTCAGCTCCGAAATCGTGAAGAAGCACGGTGGGAATATTCGGGTTCGAAGCACTAGAAGCTGCGGAAAGAGTGGCAGCGTTTTTTCTGTCTTTCTACCATCAGAAGGGCCTGCTCTACTCTTGCAGAGGCCTAAACGACAGCCGCGAAACACTACAGCGGTCGAACTTCCCGCCGGCGACGCTCGGCCCATTGCTCGCGTCGCCTCATGAACCATCGCACCAGTTTCCCCTAGCAGCCACGGGCGATGATGACCATCGCAGATCAGGTAGTTCACAACTTAGCCAGGCGATGGACAGTTACACGGAGGAATCTCTTCTCGAAGCCACGCCCGCTTAGCGGGGTTGTTGCACGAAGCGTCATGCAGTTATTCCGAGCAATGATGCCGATAATGATCCACGGGATGATGCCGTGAGCCAGAACAGCAGATCGAATCTATCCTGATTGTCCGGATACGAGCGGAGTCCTAAGCCCGCTTACTAGGAAGCTAACTTCACAGTTGCGAGAGCTCCGCTGGCCATTTCCACTCGCGTACCTCTTGGCGATCGATTCCGTTTTCGTGTGCGTAGCTAATTGAGTCGATGATCTGATCCTTGAGCCATTCCTTCGTGTGGGCGGCGGTCGCTTGTAGCGCCGGTACCCGATCAATGACATCGATCGCGAGATTGAATCGGTCTACCTGATTCAAGATCGCAAGCTCCAGTGGGGTATTGATGTTGCCCTTCTCCTTATATCCACGCACATGAAAGTTGTCGTGATTCGTTCTTCGGTACGTGAGCTTATGGACCAGAGAAGCATAGGCGTGGAAGTTAAAGATGACCGGCTTATTCTTGGTGAACAGGCTGTCGAACTCTCGGTCCGATAGACCGTGAGGGTGCTCGCTCTCCGGCATCAGTCGAAACAGATCGACTACGTTAACGAAACGTATCTTCAGATCCGGGCACCGCTCCCTCAAAATTGCAACAGCCGCAAGCGACTCCGAGGTTGGAATGTCGCCCGCGCACGCCATCACTACATCCGGCTCCTGCCCGGCATCATTGCTGGCCCAGTCCCATATCCCGATACCCTTAGTGCAATGCTTCATTGCCGCGTCCATATCCAGGTATTGCAGATGCGGCGCTTTATCCGCGACGATGACATTCACATACTCGGTGCTGCGGAGGCAGTGATCCCCAACGCTCAACAGGCAGTTCGCATCCGGCGGAAGATAAATCCGCGTCACTTCGGGACTCTTGTTCGTCACCACATCCAGAAATCCCGGGTCCTGGTGTGTGAACCCATTGTGATCCTGCCGCCACACCAAGGACGTGATCAGCAAGTTAATCGAAGAGATCGGAGCCCTCCAGCGCAGTTCCAGCTTGCTCTTCTCAAGCCACTTCGCATGTTGATTGAACATTGAATCGATGATGTGGACGAACGCCTCGTAGCTGGAGAAGAATCCATGCCTTCCCGTCAACACGTAGCCTTCAAACCACCCCTCGAGCGTGTGCTCGCTAAGCATTTCCATGACGCGGCCGTCGGTGGAGAGAAACCCACCGTCGGCATCCTCGGGCTTCCTTTCCGCCATCCACGTCTTCTCACTCGCTTGATAAATCGCGTCGAGTTTGTTTGAGGCGGTCTCGTCCGGACCGAAGACCCGGAAGCTCGTCATGTTTTTCCGCATCACGTCGCGCAGGAAATGCGCGAGCGTATCTGTGGAGGAGAGCTCAACCTGGCCGGGATGTTCCACCGTCGCAGCATAGTCGCGGAAGTCGGGGAGATGGAGCGGTTTCCTCAGCATCCCGCCATTGGCATGAGGATTGCCGCTGATACGCCTCGCGCCAAGCGGGGCCGTCTCCTTCAACTCGGCAATCAGGGTCCCGCGGTCGTCGAACAACTCTTCGGGTCGGTAACTACGCAGCCATGATTCCACGAACTGCAGATGTGCAGAGTTAGTGACAGGATCGAGAATCGGCATTTGGTGAGAGCGCCATGATCCTTCCAGCCGGTGCCCATCAAGCTCTTTCGGGCACGTCCATCCCTTTGGCGTGCGCAGGATAATCATCGGCCAGCGTGGCCGCTCCGGCGTCACACCTACGCCGGCACTCCTGGCCTTCTGCTGGATCGCTCGAATGTCCTGTACACACTGTTCCATCACATACGCCATCTGCTGGTGCATCACCGCCGGGTCATCGCCCGCCACCACGTGGGGTGTCCAGCCATACCCCCAGAAGAGGCTCTCGAGCTCATCCGGAGAAATCCTCGCCAGAATCGTAGGGTTCGCGATTTTGTAGCCGTTCAGGTGCAGTACCGGTAGCACCGCGCCGTCGTAGATCGGATTCAGGAACTTATTCGAGTGCCATGACGTCGCCAGCGGTCCGGTCTCTGCCTCGCCATCTCCGACGACCACCGTCACAATCAGATTGGGATTGTCGAAAGCCGCACCGAATCCATGCGAAAGGCTATATCCCAACTCGCCTCCTTCATAAATCGAGCCCGGCGTTTCCGGCGTGCAGTGGCTCCCGATGCCACCAGGAAAAGAGAACTGTCGGAAGAACCTCTGCATTCCGATCGCATCCTCGCTTATTTCCGGATAGATCTCCGAATAGACACCTTCGAGATAGCTGTGCGACAACGTTGCGGGCGCTCCGTGACCGGGTCCGGCAAGGTAGACCATGTCGAGGTCATACTTCTTGATGAGCCGGTTCAGGTGTACCCACGTGAAGGTCTGCCCGGGGTCCGATCCCCAATGCCCAAGCAGTCTGTTCTTGATGTGCTCTGGCTTCAACGGCTCGTGCAGTAGCGGGTTTTCTTGCAGGTACAGCATGCCTGCACACAGATAATTGCAGGCCCGCCAGTAAGCGTCCATTTTGCGCAGCTCGTCGTCGCTCAGCGGTGCATCCCCCATCTGCGAAGAGCTCGGTCGAAAGGAGGGTACAGAGATGCTATTCATCGAATTACCTCGTGCAACGCATGCCTGAGTGGTGTTGATGTTTAAGGTGCTTAACTGATCGAGCCATGCGGTTCACCCGCACCGCCGAATCACGAGAGCAGCTCCAGTGGAAGTATCGGAGCTTAAGGTCTCTCGATGTCACTGAAGGTCCGTCGTCTATCGAAAGGCGCGGCGGTGTTCCTGCCTCTGCTGCAAGCAACTACGTACTGGCGAAGTTGTGCAGCCAGAAGCTGGATGTCGTGCTGAGGCTTCGGCGCCTTTAGACTTTGTTGGACCTTACTGCTTCTCTGGCGAGCTGTTCGGAATATTTTTGCGCGTTCGTGGAGTGCTCTTGGGCCTGTCTGGACAATTCATGAGCGGAACGATGATCTCCTTTGCCGTGAGCGGCGGCGGCGGCAACGTGGGCGTGGGACGCAAGATTGTGAAGTTCTGCGGCTCTATCGTGAGTGCTCTGTGGCAATGTGTACCCCTGCCTATGGTATGCCTTGAAACGCGCACAATGAGTACAAAAGCGCTGGTTAGAAGAGAGCTGCGTCGGTCAGCTATACAGGCACTGCCGACAGCGATTTAGATTGCTAGATTAGATAGCGGAGCCGGGTGTCCGATCATGTTTGATTTGACATATAGCTGCGAACCAGTCTTCTTCGGAAGAGTCAATCGGTCTCCCTCTCTCTGTCCAGAACCTATAAGCCAGGATAGCTATGGTATTTGCATTTGGCGAAAACTGGTCCGCGATGGGTGTCCTGAGATTCGTCGTCATAAGGCGCCCCCTTGTGTTAGCTGACTATCTGGAAGTGACTCGTCCGGAGCAACGGGTGCGGCTAGAGGCGAGGAAGAGGGGCCGACTGCTGCTGGTTCTGCAGCACACTGTGATCGCTAACTTCGTTTAGAAACTCGAACCCGAGTCGACCTCAGTGTCTGGAGTCGTCTTCATGTCAAGGGATTCTGCCAGCGGTTCTTCCAGAGCACAGGTGCTCCGGCCAAGGCTTCGGATGCTGGCGCCTGGGAAGCCCGTCCCACTTTGCTCGAAAAGGTTCGGGCTCAGATGCCCGCCGGACAAGATCGTCTTCCAGACATAGATGTGAGCGTTCGAGTTCGTCGAGGGTAAGCCCGATTCTTACCGAACCAAGCGTTCCATTACAGACGGGGCATGTAGAGGCATGTGTCCCGTTGTCATTGTGTTTGCGGATGAATCTGTGGGGATGCGGAGCGGCCAAAGGATGGCCTCTTTGTAGCGTCAGAACGTCCACAACGCCTATTTAAAGAATAGCAGTCCTCGATAGGCGCGGAGAGTCACGTTAATGTAATAGTCAACGCTGAGGTGGACGATCAGCTCGGCCATGCCACATGGGTGTCTGCGGGCAAACCATGGAAAGACACACTACAATGAAGTTATCGCGGCTGCCGCCAAAGAGATACTCCAATGACAGATTCAAAGCTAAACAACTTCGATCCAGCTGAATTTCTGGCGAAGGCTGGACTCGGACGGACCATCACTCAAGTGCAGGCAAAAGAAACCTTCTTTTCGCAGGGGGATGTGGCCGACTCAGTCTTCTACCTTCAGACGGGGCGTGCTAAAGTCACCGTCGTTTCAAACGCCGGTAAACTGGCTACTCTTACGCTTCTCTCGACGGGCGATTTTATTGGGGAGGAGTCTATTACTGCAGTGGCCGGATTGCGCCTCGCGACTGCGACCGCCATCACCAGCTGCATTGCTCTGAAGATAACAAGGATGGAGATGATCCGCGTGATGCATGAGGAGCACGCCTTCTCCGATCTCTTTTTGGCTTTTCTACTCGCCCGTAGCATGCGCACTCAGGCCGATCTCATCGACCAGCTCTTCAACTCCAGCGAACGGCGTCTAGCTCGCATCTTGCTTTTGATGGCCGAATTCGATAAGCCGGGTGAGCGCGAAATGCTTCTTCCAGACATTACGCAAGAGACGCTGGCGGAGATGATCGGCACGACAAGGTCACGGGTCAACTTTTTTATGAATCGCTTTCGGAAGCTCGGATTCATCGACTACAACGGCCGCATCACGGTCCACAAGTCATTGCTAAACATAGTGTTACATGATCAGCCTTCCGAGGAAAATGCCGCGAGTGCCCCTCTCTTAGAGGATTCCGAAGCATTGAGTTGAACAAGCCGCGCGGCGGGCATGTTCACAATTGAACAGAAAATATAGCGGGCATCGTGCCATACTTCGCTCATCTGCCGTTTACGCCAAGTAGTGAAGATGCTGGATGCCTGAGGCGACCGTACAGAACGTCGATCAAAACGACGGGCTACAGCCTAAAGCGAAGCTTCTGCTTGTCGATGATGACGAGTTAATCCGCGACTCTCTCACCCTGTGTTCTCAAATTTGGCGGTTTCGAAGTGGTTACCGCTTCAAATGTCAACGAAGCGCTTAAACTCATCGGCTCGCAGATCTTCGATGTACTGCTGAGTGACCTGCATATGCCCGGAGCGGGCGACGGTCTGACGGTGGTCAGCGCGATGCGTCACTCGAATCCCAAAGCTGTAACCATCATATTCAGTGGGTATCCCGAGATGAAAGAAGCAGCGGCTGCGATACTGCTTCAAGCCGACGAAATTCTTGTGAAGCCAATGGCCCCGGAGATGCTCATTGAGACCATCCGGGAGCGGCTGAAACGTGGAACAGCTACTCGCGCACATGCGGCGGACAACGTGGCGACGATCCTCGAACAAAACACGCTGTCTACCATCAATGAATGGCTTCTGCGGGTCGAGCGTGAGCCACACATCATCAGCATCCCGTTACCCGCCGCGGAGCGTTGCGCCCACTTGCCCACGCTTTTCCATGACCTCGTCTTTCGTCTTCGGAACCCCTTACCACTGGGTACGCGTGCTCTCGTGTCACCGGCCGCTACTGTCCACGGGCAATTACGCCGTGAACAAGGCTACAGCGCTGCCATGATGGTGGAGGAATCGCGCATGCTGCAGGTCAGTATCTTCCAGACCTTGCAAAATAATCTGGCCAGAGTGGATTTCAGCCTTTTGCTCGTTGGCGTGATGGCTATTGCGGATGAGGTCGACTCACAACTCGCCCAAGCGATGGCGAGCTACATCTTCGAAGCGAAGCACGATCTCCTGCCTGCTTGAATTGCTTCATGGGTCAACCCGAGCGCGTCAATCCTATGAGAGACTGCCTCGGCGCGCATGATTCAGGCCAAGTTTTTGTTGGCGCTCGATAGAAATGCCAAGGTATTGAGCCCAATAGAAATGTCAGTGCACAGAAAGGAAGCAGTTTGCAGGGAAGCATTGCCCATTTACTGTGGTTCCGAACGCTGTGATCACACCGGCCACCCATTGCCCCGTCATGGGCGAAATCTTACGTTAGCGTCTGGCTAGTTTTGGGCATTAAACTGATGGCATGGGCTCGCAGTCAATTCGGATCGTGCGAATGGAATCGGGAAAGTCGGTTGGTACGTGTGAACGTTGCGGGGCGTCCCGAGAATCCAGGGCGTCTGACCCCGACGCGGCCAACTGGGAGATAGAGCGGCTGCTTACGGGTCACCGATGCAAGATCACTGGAGAGGTTAAAGGGCAACTAGGCCTGTCGCCTTCGTCTTTGCCTACGCGTCTGCGCGTGCCGAATCAACTCGATTGTGACGTGGCCTTTTGCTGCGAAAGCCACCGGAATTTGTCTTAGCCGCACTTCACTTGGACCCGTCTATTGGGGGCATCGAGCGGACGAAGGCTATGAGCGCCTTCATATCGCTGGCGTTCATATTGGTCGGAGGCATATTGCCGTTCTTCATCTGCGTGCTGTGATGGCGAAGCAGATTCTCCAGTGTTGAGGCGGGAAGGATAGAGGCCGTTCCTGCCAAACCGGGAGCGGCTGCGGTGCCGTTCAAGCCTCCAGCCCCGTGGCAGGTCTGGCAGGAGTAATGTTCGAAGACCTGCCCGCCGCGGAGAGCGAGGGGACTGAGCGGAGTCGGCACTGCGGCATGCAATGGCGGTGCGCTCGCACCTATAGTGGCCGGTGAAGTGACTGAGGCGGCGCGCTGCCCCGACGTCACCGGCGCTGTCGCAGGCGGCGGTGCGGGAGCGCCGAGACCGGAGATGTAGGAGACGAGCTGCTTCATCTCGGCGGCGTTGGCCGTGACTGGAGGCATCCCGCCGCTGCGCATTTTCGCATCTGGATGATGGAGCAGATTGGGAAGCACATCGCCTGGGAACTTGATCGATGCGGCGATGAGGGTTGGAGCGAAGCGCGTTCCACCGCCATTGGATCCGTGGCAGGCAGCGCAGCCCTGAGAGATGAAGACAGCCCGCCCCGGGCTTGAGTCGATGGATGGTGGAGATACGGCGGAGGCCACTGCGCTCGATTGCGTGGCTGTGAGCGCTACGGCAGGTGCTGCGCCTGGGTTCGGCGAGAGACTTGTGTCCGCCACCTCATTCTGCTTCGCGGGCAGCGCCCCCCGCACCGTTCGCAGGTAGGCGACAAGGGACGTAAGTTCCGCCGGGGTGCCTGCGACGGCCTGCATTCCGCCGGCCTTCATCTTTGCGTTGGGCGCCTTGAACACCTCCAGCAACTGTGCATCCGACCGTCTTGCGATAAGCGGCGCGATGGCTGGTGCGCGTCCTCCCTCACCTGTAGGCCCATGACATGCGGCGCATCCGTGCTGGCCGAATGTTTGTTGTCCCGCATGGGCTGCACTCGATGATGGCAGAGTCGCGCTTGCGTTCCGCAAGGAGCCGTGACTGCGAGCTGATGCGACTTCTGCGGCGTCGGCATCATGCGAGACTGGCGCATTCGCTGCTGGCGTGCCGAGTGCTGCCATGTACGCCACTAGGCTGGACATATCGGTTTGGGAGATATCGACAGCGGGCATCCGACCTGCGGTCATCCGGGCATTCGGGTGCTTGAGCAGTGTTGTCAATTGATCGCCAGGAAGCTTCGAGGTGATACCCACAAGGGCCGGGGCGATGGATCCTACACCTGCGGCGCCATGGCATCCCGCGCATCCATGCGCCTCAAAGATTCCTCTTCCATGCCCGACGAGAGGGTCCGTGGGAACGGAGGCTACGGTTGCCGGAGCGGTACCGCCCGGCGACTCGATGTAGGGCTCAAAGGGCGCAGCGCTGTAGGCCTTCTCCTGCTGTTCCTGCGCTGCGAGCTGCGCTGCCGCGGTGGGATCACGCCGATCGTCACTGTTGCTCTTCATGCCCAGGTAGACGATGCCAACGAGGACGATGGCAACGGACAGAACAGGGATGGGTCTGCGCCAGGGACGGCGTTCTAAGCCGCGGTCCAAAAACGGTACCAGGAAGAAAAGCAGGGCGAGGATCCCGGGAATCACGATGACCGCGAAGACAACCTTTGGACCCTCCCAGTACTTGAGCCACTCAAACATCGACAGGTAGTACCACTCGGGGCGAGGCAAGAACTGAGTGTTTGCTGGATCTGCGATGGGCCCCAGCCCCACAGGATGAAAGTAGGCGAGAATGCCCAGCCCTACCATGATGAGCAAGGCGAACCCCATGTCCATCAGGACCTGGCGCGGGTAGAAGCCTTCCGGTGCCATCTTTGGAGTGACGGGGTCTTCTGCGATCGGGCCCGCCGGGCCTGCCTTGCGGAAGAGCACTATGTGCGCGCCGACCAGCAGGAGAATGCCAGCCGGGATAAGGAAGACGTGAGCGACGTAAAAGCGTGAGAGGGTCAGCGTGCCGATGGTGTCGCCACCCCGGAGCAAGCGACTCAGCCAATTGCCAATGAGAGGAATCTCCGCGACGATATTCGTCCCTACGGCGGTGGCGAAGTACGCCTTTTGATCCCAGGGCAGCAGATAACCTGTAAAGCCCATCCCCAGGACCAGGAACGACAGCACCGCACCGGAGATCCAGAGAAGTTCGCGACGCCCTTTGAAGGAGCCATAGAGAAAGGTCTGGAGGAAGTGCAGCGCGAGCACGACGATCATGGCGCTCGAGCCGTAATAGTGCAGGCTCCGCAGGAATGCTCCTGCCGCTACCTGCTTCGTGATGTAGGCAACGCTGGTATGGGCAGTCTCAGCGGATGGCACATAGTAGAGGGCGAGGCACAGACCGGTGATGATCTGCGAGATAAAGATGAAGAGTAGCCCGGAGCCAAAGACGTAGGCGAGACGCGCGCCTCCTGGAATCGGTTCGTCCAGTGACTCCTTCATGATCTCGTGTACGCCGGTCTGCTTGTCGAACCAACGAAGGAGACGCTGGGGAAGGCTCCCCCGCGTAACAGCTACTGGTACCGGCTGCTCGTCCTTCTTTACATCCAGCGGCTCTGGCACGGCGGTACCCTCTGGTGTGTCAACTGATCTTTTCTTGGTTTGCCACGTTCGATCGGAAGTACTCGAAGTGGACCTGAAGCTTGCCGCCCTTTACCTGGGTGGGCAGGCGATCCATGGGACGCGGTGGCGGGCCGAGGATGCGCAGGCCGTCTGCTTTAAACTCGCCTCCATGGCAAGGGCAGACAAATTTCTCCTGCCCGGCCTGCCACGAGACGCTGCATCCCAAGTGCGGGCAGATAGCAGATAGCACCACCAGTTGGCCGTCGGCTGCATGGCCCACGTAGACAGACTGCGCGGATACGACCTCTCGCCATCCATCCCGCTGTGCGAACGTGATGGTCTTTCGCACGGGCTCCTTACTATCGGAGAATTCACTCAGCTCTCCCACGTCCGACCACTCGCTCCCCGTCGCCTTTGAATAGAGCGGGTACAACACGTAGCGAAGAACAGGCACTGCCAAGATCGCTCCCATTCCGGCGGAGCCGACACAGAGCAGAGCGCCGAAGAAGGAACGTCGATTGAGGACGATGTTCTTCGAGGTGACTTCCTGGACTGGTGCTTCCTGTGCCATGGATTCTCCTAGAAGTTCAGCCAAAGCGACATGTACACCGTGTTGTTATCGCTCGCGTTGCGGTTAGCGCCGTCGTAGTTATTCTTTGCGCCGTTGAACTTGGTGTACCCGGTGTAGTTCACATTGAGATCGATATTCTGCACTGGCCAATACGCCACCTGAACTGTGTAGCCCGTGTTATTCGGGCTCCCATTAAAGCTGCCGGTCAGAGGCGCTGGTGCATAGAGCACGGGGTCTTTGGTTCCCGTGGTCGCGAAAACTGCACCGGTCGCGGTGTACTTGTTCGTCCAGTGATAAGTGCTGTCGATCTTGTACGTATTCAGGCTGTGATGGATCGCATCCGCACCGCCCGCCGCAAAGGTAGCGCCCAAGTTGGAACGCTCATGGATCCAGGTCCCGTGAGCATCTAGCAGGTTGGGCCCGAAGGCTCGCTCGTACTGGAAGTCAAGCGATGGATCAAGGTAGCGGTCCACTGCGCCAGTGAGGGCACCTGGATGAGAGTTCACAGCGAATCCGTACGTTCCAACTTCCAGGTAGTTGGCGCCCCAGCTCTGCTGCCAGGCGGCTCGCCAATAAGGAGCTGCACCGCTGATGTTGTACTGATAGTTCTTGCCATCGACTGGCACCGACCCTGCACCATGTTCCGTCCGGTAGAGGCTTACAGCGGTGTAGAGGTGGTTGTTCCACATGCTGTAGCCACCGAGTCCCGCGACATCCTGCCCCAGCGCTCCATTGATCAGGGGTGCGGCTATCGGATTGACGCGCGCGCTTGAGGAGGAGAACGGATAGCCCCATGCAGGCACGCTATTCCATAGATCTTCAACAGTTGGGTTGTTGTTCAGCGTGATGCCGTAGTCCAATCTCTTGCTACCGAGTGTCGTCTGGTTCGCGTAGCGCAGATCAGTGTTATCCATGGAGAAGTGGTCGCTCGCATGGCTGTATGTCACCTGCGCCAACCCGCCGAAGTGCGACGCCCACCCACCGGCAAGAAAGAGGCTGAGCTGTTGTGGGAAGCCAACGGCGCTGTTCTGGGTGCTGGGTGCAGCACTCTGAAATGCTGTATTCGAAAGCAGGACCATGAATGACAAAGGGATCAATCGCGAGAGCTGCAGCTCCTTAGTCTCTCCGACCTTGTCAGGCGGCTTCAGGTCGTTAAGGACGTAGCCACGAAGCTTGAAGTCCCGGCCGAAGGAGGTTAATGCCGGCGCATTGCTGTGGCAGACATTGCAAGAGAGACCGGTCTGTCGGGCGAAGCTGGGCACTGCGTTCGCCTGCTGGACACCCAGCAGCAGGACCGCGAAACCGGTCAGTATTCTAAGTAGCATTTCATGGTCACAGTCCGGCCTTCGGTTGAGAAACCGAGTTCTTCGGCAGAAGCCTAATGTGCTTCCTGGCTGAGTTAAACAGGCGCCGCTCACGGAAGTCTGTATCGGATTGCTCACTCCACACAGTCAACACACAACACTGGAAGTAAGCGCTGATCGCGTCCCACGTTGTGAGCACGAAAAGCGACCGACGACACGTTGTGGTAGCACAGACCCCCTCTGAGGAGTACGCGGCAATCAGGCGCTCCGGCTTAGAATGTCGAGAAGCCGACCGATGGCAGACCAGCGATCATGAGTACGTTGGGATTCTGAAGAGGGTGGAAAATGACTGAGTCAGGGCTAAATAGCTTCGATCCCGCTGACTTTCTGGCTAAGTCTGGACTCGGACGGACCATCATTCGAGTACAGGCAGGAGAAACCTTCTTTTCGCAGGGGGATGCGGCTAACGCCGTCTTCTATCTTCAGAAAGGGCGAGCAAAGGTCACTTTGGTATCAAATGCGGGCAAAGAGGCTACTCTTACGCTTCTCTCGAATGGCGAGTTTATAGGGGAAGAGTCCATTACGGCGGTGGCCGAAAAAGTCGAGGCCAGCACTTTCTTCAATTCGCTGCCACACCACCTCAATTGATCGGGTGTGGTGCACCAACTGCGCCAGAGAATGGGCGGCATCCCGTTCGCAGTGCAGCGCATCGACGACGATTCGATCGACATCGTCGAGCCTGAGGGGCGCCAGCACGATCTCCTGTATCCTCGCTCCCGC
>JAOAPJ010000036.1 GCA_025462805.1 Acidobacteriaceae bacterium | reverse complement strand
TTCAGATCGTCTGCCAAGCAGAACGCGGTGACATCGATGAGCAGCGCGTCCTTCTCCTCAGCCTCGATAGGGAACGCCGCCAATACGGATTCGGCGAAAGACTGACGTACGGCAAGCCGCTCCTCGGGATTCTGCGACGACGAGCGGTAAGCAAGGTTCGGCTCAATCATCAGAAGCCTCGGCCCGGAGCGCGTGAAGTGCAAGACATGGTGCGCGATGAGCTTGCCGCGGTCGAGACCTATGTCGTTCGATCCCAGTCCATAGGGCAGTGAGCCGATCAGCAGGAAGTCGGTATCAAGCTTGCGGACTGTCAGGTAGAGCTTGCCGGTATGCACGTCGTAATCCAGCGGAAATAGGCCATCCAGATGGCGCATGCCGGCCGTGCGCTCCGAGATGGACGCAACCTTAGCTGGTTGATCCGCAGCGATCGCATGAGGTGCGGGAAAGAAGAATGCAGTCGTGAGCGCAGCAATCCGGAGACGCGAGGAGAACATGGCACCACCATACAGCCAAGGATTCCCGCTCGCTACGTTTGCGGCCGCGCGCGTTCCCACGCCTTCGCATACTTCCAGCTCACGTAGCACGAGTGATAGAGGTGCAGCAGCAGCCCCTCGCGTCCATCGAGCATGCCAAGGCGTATGACGTAGTTGTAGAAGAACGTCACCAGCGGGTTCAGGAGCACGCCGTCCAGGAACCAGAACAGGCCTTGTCCGGTGCGGCCGCGCTCGACTGCAAGCCCGGCGCCCAGTGTGCTGTAACGCTGCATGTGCTCGAGGTAGCCAGTGAGCGTGGGGTAGGCATCGTGCAGCAGATCCCCACTCAGCCTTTCGACGCGTCCTTCAAACGCGACCGTCTCATGAACTGGTGTCTCTGTGAATCGCGCCAGACCGCGTGGAAGCAGCCGCAGCTTCGCATCAGGATAGTAGCCGCCATGGCGAATCCAACGACCGAGGAAGTGGTTTCGGCGAGGCAAGGAGTACGCAGTCCGGGCCTGCGGCGCTGATGCAAGCACCCGGTGGATGGAGGCGGCCAATTCCGGAGTCACCACCTCGTCGGCATCGAGCGAAAGAACCCACTCGGAGGTGCAGAGGCCAATGGCCAGGTTCTTCTGCGCAGCGAATCCGCCCCAGGGCTCGCGAATGAAGCGTGCACCGTGTGCCCTTGCGATGGCTTCCGTACCATCGGTCGATCCGGAGTCGACAACGACCAGATCGTCCGCCCAGGCTACGCTCGCGAGGGTTCGCGCAAGGTTCCTCTCTTCGTTCAGTGTGATGATGGCGATCGAGAGCGTAGCGCGGCGGGGCGGCTCCATTTTTGAGCGCTTACGTCAGCGAGACAGCCGAGTCTTCACCCAGGTGCTGGTTGATCGTCCGTTCGATGACCTGCGTCAATGTCTCGGCGGTCTTGGGCAGCACGAATGCACCCGCATTCTCTGACCACTCCAGCTTGAACGACGTGGAGAGCGCCGAGATCCAGATCTGTCGCACCGGCGTATTGGGGGTGACGACGAACTTGCCGGACGGCTCCTCGAAGACAACGTTCAGAACACCGTTCTGCTCTTCCACCTCGAAGTCGCTCTGCTCTTCCGCGCGGATCAGGCTGCGCTTCAGTGCATCCAGAGCCGCTTCGGAATGGCGGCGGAAGGTGGCTTCATCAAGCATGCGATTAGTGTAGCGTGCGGAGGCCGCACTCGGTCGTGGATGGGAAGCCTGGCCGGTCAGTTCAGGCGTTGCAGACGTGCGATCAGCTTCTCTGCCAGGCTTTCACCGCTCTCCGACCACAGGAGCCGGCTGGAAACCGCCAGGTTGTTCTGGATGGCCTGCGTGACATCGATCAGCTTCTGGACGTTCTGCTGCACGTGCTGTGCGGTCTCTGGCCCCAGAGACTGGTCTTCCTGCAGGAAGGGCGCATCTGTGCCGAAGTCGATCCGGACATGTCCGTTTTGCTCGTAACTTGCTTCGTCGAAGTTGGGCCCGAAGCCGATCACGCGCACGGGTCTGGGCTCCAGACGCCAGAGGGTATCCAGTCCGCCGCCTGTCTCCGGCACCCACAGGTCCCACTTCACCTCGAACTCGTAAGCGTAATCGTCGTGCAGAAGCTCCACGGCCTCAGCAACCGCTGCCTCCGGTTGCGCCGCGTCGCCTTCCTCTGCGTCATACAGTCGCTGGTACACCGGCGCCTCGTTCCAGGAGAGCGGATAGCACGCCGCTGCGGTTACCGGCGAAGCGCCGCCGGCACTGGCGAGTTGGCGGAGCGTCCCAACGACCGCAGGTGGAAGGCTGGTCAGGCGGAAGTTGGGGAACCAAAGGCTCAGGTACAGTTGATCTGCCACTGATCAATTGTAGTCTTGGAAGCGAGGCGGGCCGGGGGGCACGCACGCAGGGAGACAGGCTCGCGACGTATGCGGATGACCATCGAAAGGTTGCGGAGCTGGGTTCTACTGCTGGGCGCGGTGCTCATCGCGGTCATCTTCGGTTTCTTCGCGTATACGCGTTACAGGCTCAACCACTTCGGCCGGGATCTGCCGGGCAAGCTCGGCGTGAACATCCAGCAAGACGCAAACGGTTTTACCTTCTCCAAATCGCAGGGCGGCCACACACTCTTCACGCTGCATGCCTCGCGGCTGATTCAGTACAAAGGCGGCGGCCATGCCACCCTCCACGACGTCAACATCACCCTTTATGGCCGCGACAGTTCGCGTAACGACCACGTCTATGGCAGCGACTTCGAGTACGATCCTGGCGCCGGCATTGCGCGCGCCATGGGCCGAGTGCACCTGGACGTGCAGGCGCCCGCCGGCACACGCGGCACTGTCCCGCAGAACCGTACTGTGCATGCTGAGACCAGCGATCTGGTCTTCAACCAGAAGACGGGTGAGGCCCGCACAGAGGCTCCAGTCACCTTTTCGGTTGCTGACGCCCAGGGCTCCGCTACGGGCGCGGTCTACGACTCCAGCCAGGGTGTTCTCATCCTCCAGAAGGCGGTCCATTTCCAGGCCATGTTGAGCAAAGGCCCGCTGAATCTGATCGCGGATCACGCGGAGTTCAATCGGACCAGCCGGCAGCTCGCTCTGATGAAGGATGATGTCCGCTATGCCGGTGAGCACAATACCTCACAGCAGGCGCTGATTTACTTCCGCGAGAATGGCACCGTCCAGAAGGTAGAGGGGATGGGTCACGTCAACATGCAGGACGACGAGGGCCGCCAGTTGCACGCATCGGCCGTAGAGGTGCAGATGGATGAGCGCGGCAACACACAGCGGGCTATGCTCGACGGTGGCCTGCTCTTCTCCGCAAATGAAGGGCCGCACTCCATCCATGGCGACGCTAACTCCGGCACTCTGCAACTCGGGCCCGATGGCGAACTCCGCCGGGTGGAGATGCGCAACGCTGTCACCATCGTCGATCAGGAGACTGGCCGGCCGGGAGATCCACATGGTTCCATCACCCGGGAGGTGCGTGGCTCCAGCGTGGTGATCGACTTTGCCGAGAGTGGTGGCCACGCCCAGGCGCAGCAACTGATCGCTACCGGCGGCGCCGCTCTGAGCGAGCACACCATCTATTCCGATTCCGCGGCGCAGACCACTTTGATGAAGGGCGAAACCATGCAGGCCACACTGCGCGACGGCCGGGCCCTACACACGCTGCATGCAGCCGGCGACACCTATCTGAACAACACGAATCCGAGTGGCGTGAGCCAGACCAGTACTGGCGACATGCTGGATATCAACTTCGCTCAGCAACCCGACCACCCACAGAAGCGCAAGAGCGATGAGATGCCGCCCAGCCTGGTCGAAAAGGCTGTGCAGCGAGGCCACGTCACCATCGTGCAGATGAAGCCGGCCAGCAGCCGCCAGAGCAAGCCATGGCGCAGCCAGGCGACTGCCGATATGGCAACTCTGGATGGCCCCCGCCAGATTCTGCATCTGGAAGGCTCGCCGCACCTGAGCGACGACGAAGCCGAGATGACCGGCCAGAGCATCGACTTCTATCGTCTGAGCGGTGCTGTCACTGCGGACCACGATGTGAAGGTCACACTGCGTCAGGGCGCCAGTGCACAGGCGCCGGTGCACGCGGTCGCCGAAAAGGTGTTTTTCGATCACGATCGGGATGAGGCGATCCTTTATGGCGCCGCGCAGAGGGCCCGTATGTGGCAGGCCGCCAACGCCATCTCCGCCCCAGTGATCGTGCTCGACCGGCACGACCAGACGCTGCTGGCAAAGGGCGGGGAGAACGGTGGCCGCATGGAAGGCGTCTTTGCCGACCCTGGATCGAAGGCCACCGGCAGCGCAGCGGTGGTACGGGCCGAGGCCAACACCTTTCTGTACTCCGCGCTGCAGCACAAGGGCAGTTTTCAGGGCGATGTCATCGCTCATCAAGCGGCCGGGGTGCTGCGCGCCGACAGGGTCGACGTGCTCATGACGTCAGAGGGCCAGGAGGGCGGCGCGACGCGCGTGCCCAATCCTCGCGGATCGCTTGAGTCGTTGACCGCGCAGGGCAATGTCCAGGTGGATCAGGACCCGCGGAAGGGTGGTGGGGAACGACTCGTCTATACCGCATCCGACGGAAAGTTCACACTGTACGGCCGCAACGGCAAGCCGGCCCACCTGAGCGATCCGCAGCACGGCACGGTCTCCGGAGCGGCTTTGATTTTCACCAATCGCGGTGATAGCGTCGAAGTGGATGGCGGGACCGCCCGGGCCGTGACGGAAACTCAGGTTCCAAAATAGCGGCGCGAGGCGTGCGGCCGGCGAGGGACGTTGCAGAAGCTCCACACCGACGAGATCGTCAAGTCGTACAAGGGACGCCAGGTCGTTCGTGGCGTAAACCTCGAGATTTCCCAGGGTGAGGTCGTCGGGCTCCTCGGTCCAAATGGGGCCGGCAAGACCACCAGCTTCTATATCATCGTCGGTTTGATCGCACCCGATGCCGGGCGTGTCCTGGTTGACAGTACCGATATCTCGCGCGTGCCGATGTATCTGCGCGCACGGCAATACGGCATCAGCTATCTGCCGCAGGAGCCCTCTGTCTTCCGTAAGCTCTCGGTGGAGGAGAATATTCTTGCCGTGCTTGAGGCACAAGCCATCTCGTGGGAGATGCGCCGCGCACGGGCAGAAAAGTTGATTGACCAGCTCAACCTCGGTCACATCCGGAAGACCCGCGGGTATGCCCTCTCTGGTGGCGAGCGCCGTCGCGTGGAGATTGCGCGCTGTCTCTGTATCCAGCCCTCATTCATTCTCCTGGACGAGCCCTTTTCCGGCATCGATCCTATCGCGGTGCTCGACCTGCAGGAGATCATCTTCGACCTGAAGGCGAGCGGGATCGGCGTGCTCATCACTGATCACAACGTTCGTGAAACCCTCTCCGTGACGGATCGCGCGTACATTATTAACGAAGGCAAGATCTTTCGTAGCGGTACTCCCGATGCACTGGGTCGCGATCCGGAGGTGCGTCGCGTCTACCTCGGTGAGGGCTTTTCGCTGAACTAACTTCCGGCCGAGCTACCGACCAGCGCTTAGTCTGTGACCCGTCCGTGAACTCGTTCTAACGCTTCCGTCTGGTTACCAGTAGGGCCAGGCGCCAAAGGAATGGATGCATCGGCTGCTACGAGCCTGTAAGCTATGGGCAAATTCCAGCACAACCGCAGTAGGTGGTAATGACACTCCTTCAACCGAAGCTCAGTCTCAAAGTCGCGCAGCGGCAGATCCTGACCCCCGGCCTGATGCAGATGGTCAGTGTTCTTGCGCTGAACAAGCTTGAACTGAAGGAGATGATCCAGAGCGAGTTGGCGGAGAACCCGATCCTCGATGAGATC
This sequence comes from Acidobacteriaceae bacterium, assembly GCA_025462805.1. The sequence goes on along the minus strand of JAOAPJ010000036.1, from coordinate 4,748 downwards.
GAGGAGAACGTTCCTTTACTCGACGATGTGGAAGGCCGTCAGGCGGAGCGTGATCGTCCGGTGGAAGAGCTCACTGCCTCCGTCGAGACCCCGAAGGAAGAAAAGGACCCCTTTTCCGAGATCGATTTCGGCTCCTACTTCCAGGACTATCTGGACCCCGGCTTCCGCACACCGAACAGCTTTGAACTCAGCGAAAAGCCATCGTTCGAGAACTTCCTGTCGCAGCCGGACACGCTGACCGATCACCTGATGTGGCAGCTCGGATCGCTGCCCCTGTCACCCGAGTTGCGCGAGGCAGCCGAGTACATTGTGGGCAACCTGAACGAGGATGGTTACCTGCCGTCGACCGAGGATGAACTGCTGGCCGGGTATATTGCCGAGGCGAGTGGCACATCGGCGCGTGAGGCAGCCCGCTGCGTGCTCGCCGAAGCGCTGGAACTCGTGCGTTCTCTCGATCCCAGCGGTATTGCCACCAGCGACCTGCGCCAGTGCCTGATGCTGCAGGTGCGTCAGCAGGAGCAGGAGTTCAACCTGATCTTCGGCGAGCCTGACGAAGCCATCGAGGACGATGCAGAGGTTGTCGCTCGCCGGATTCTCTTTAGCAGTGCACTTCGCATCATTGATGACTGCCTGCCGCTACTGCAGAAGCGCGATCTCACAGCACTTGCGCGCGTGCTCGGCAAGTCGCAGGAGCACGTTCAGCACGCAGTCGATCTCATCCGTGCCCTGGATCCGCGTCCTGGTCAACGCTACAACCGCAGCGAGGCCCGGCTGATCGAGCCGGATGTTGTCTTTGTGAAGCGCGATAATGAGTGGGCGGTCGTCATGAACGAAGACGAGATGCCTACGCTGCGGCTGAATCAAGGCTACCGCAAGCTGCTGACCCAGAGCGACACCCAGCGCGAGGTCAAAGAGTATGTAAAGGAGCGGTATCGGTCCGCCCTGCAGCTCATCCGTAACATTGAACAGCGCAAGAGCACCATCCTGCGCACCTGCGAGGCGATTGTCCGCCGCCAGCCTGAGTTCCTCGAATTGGGCGTCGATGCACTGCGGCCCATGATGATCAAAGACGTGGCGGAAGAGATCGGTGTGCATCCTTCGACCGTCAGCCGCGCTGTTTCGAACAAATATGTTCATACGCCTCAGGGCGTCTACGAACTGCGCTTCTTCTTCTCCGAGGCGGCCGGTGGTCCCGAAGGCGCGGGGACGCCGCTGATGCTGCTCAAGCGCAAGGTGAAGAAACTGATCGAAGAAGAGGATCCCAAGAAGCCCCTGACCGACGACTACATCGCGAGCGCGCTGCAGGCGCAGGGGATCCAGGTGACGCGCCGCACTGTCGCGAAGTACCGCGAGGATATGCGCATTCCCAGTACGCACCAGCGTCGCGTGCGCGTCTAGTCCCTCCGCTACGTCCATCCTATAGCCCGACTCTATGGTCTGCATATTGCACCAGAAATGTGCTGATGTATGCACCCCCGGTACGGGTGTACGATCATCTCCCCTCGCGGGATTTGCATCTTGGTAGGTAGGAGGTTCGCTTATGCAGGTGGAGTACACCGGACGCCAGACAGCAATCACCCCTTCGTTGCGTCGCCTGGCAGAAGAAGCGCTGGACCGAGTCAGTCGAGTGGTCGGCCGAACTTGCAGCGCACACGTCATCCTCACCGAAGAGAAGTACCGGCATACGGCAGAGGTTACCGTCCAAACGAAGTTCCAGACCATCGTCGGCCTATGTGAATCGGCGGTGATGGAGACGGCGCTTCGTGACGCGCTCGCCAAGGCCGAATTACAGGCGATCAAGCACAAGGACAAATTCCGCACTCGCACGCGTGAGCCCAAGGACGGGAAGTCGGCTATGGAGCCGCAGCTCTCACGCCCGCGGAATAATTCGATGTCCGTTGCCGCGCTGCCGGACGTCGCCGAGCCCATCCTGCCCGCCGCCCGAACTGCCCCGGCGAAGGCAGCGAACGGCAATGGCCGCAGGCCAGAGCCGGTTCGTGTTCACAGCCCGACCCACGGAAGGGAGATCAGTGAGCCGCACGTCATTCACTGCACTGACTGTCTCGCTGACCAGCCCATGAGCCTGGAAGAGGCCGTTAAGGAATCCGAAGCACGCGACAAGGACGTCTTCGTCTTTCGTGAAAACGGGGGCGATCTTCGCGTGCTGCACCGCCGGCGCGATGGCATGATGGAGTTGATTGCTCTGCCCTGCTGACGGGCTCGCGTCACCAAGCAAACGAAACGGGCGCTCTTCTGAGCGCCCGTTTCGTTCGCCTACTTTCCGGCAATGGCACTGAGACCATCGTCACAAATTCGCCAAGAGAAGGAGCGGCCTCTCGCGGGAAATGCAGTAGCATGAGACATGCCGCGCAAAGCCGCAACCCCGGCGAGCCCGCGACCGGCTCCCACGCCCAAGAACGGATCGTCTCACGCGACGCATGACGGCTCGCAGCACGAGCTGGTGATCATTACCGGGCTCTCTGGCTCGGGAAAGGCGTCGGCTCTCAAATCATTCGAAGACCTCGGCTACTACTCCGTGGACAACCTGCCGCTCGACCTGCTGCCGGCCTTTGTGGACTTGGTCAGCCAGTCTGCGGAGATCCAGCGTGCCGCGCTGGTAGTGGATGTGCGGGAAGGCCAACGGCTGGACAAGTTTCCGGAGCTGCTTCGCAAGCTGCGCAAGGTTCTCCCCCTGCGGGTCTTCTTCCTCGAGGCGTCGGACGCTGTGCTCCTGCGCCGGTTCTCCGAGACGCGGCGTCCCCATCCGCTCGGCCGTACCGATTCCGTCGTCAAGGCCATTGATGCTGAGCGGCGGCTGCTCGATCCCATTCGCAATGTCGCCGACGAGACGGTCGATACCTCACGCCACAACGTGCACGAGCTGCGCGCGTTCATCCAGAGCAAGTTCTCCCGTGGGGGCGAGGCCTCAGCAAAGAACCTGATGGTGTCGGCGGTGAGCTTTGGTTATAAGAACGGCGTACCGCTGGAGGCGGACCTCGTCTTCGATGTGCGCTTTCTGCCCAACCCACACTTCGTCCCGGAGTTCCGCGATCTTACCGGCAAGCACCCAAAGGTCGCACGCTATGTCCGCCGCTTTCCGCAGACGAAAGAGTTCCTGGACAAAACTGCGGAGCTGCTCCTGTTCCTGCTGCCGCACTACGTTCAGGAAGGGAAGAGCTATCTCACTGTAGCGTTCGGCTGCACCGGGGGGCAACACCGCTCCGTCATGATTGCGGAAGAGATATGCGGGCGCCTCGAGAAGGCGGGCTATCGGGTGAAGTGCTCCCACCGGGACATGCCGCACTCGCTACAATAAGGGCCATGCAACCGCCGCAAGTGACGCCCCTCCTTATCGCGACCCCGGAGTCGCATCAGTGAGCGGTATACGGCGCGTCGGGCGGCTACTGTATTACATACGACTCTATGCGCTGCAGGCCTTTGCAGCGGTCCTGCTGCTCGCCGCCGTCGGCTTGCTCGATGCCTTCCGCCTTCTGCTGATCGGCCCCATCTTCAACACTGTCCTGAATCCCAGGGCGGCGGGGCGGGAGCTTCCGCTCTTTGGCGGCCACTACAACGTCGACCTGCAGCGGCTGATTCCGTCAGCGCTGCACCTGCACAACCCGTGGAACGTTGTCGCCTTCGCGCTGATCGTGTCTACCGTGCTGAAGAGCATCTGCGATTACGCCGGCACCTACCTGATCAACTACGCAGGTTTCGGCATGATCATGGATTTGCGGGACGACCTCTACCAGGCGATCCTGCGACGTTCCGTGCAGTTCTTCCAGACGTACGCCACCGGTACTATCCTCTCGACGCTCATCAACGACATCGAACGCGTACAGTTCGCGATGTCCTCCGTCTTATCGGAGTTTCTGCAGCAAGTCTTTACTCTCATCTTTACCGCTGCCGTGGTCGTGATGGTGGGAGGCAAGCTTGCGTGGGTTCTGTTAATCTTCGTTCCCGCCGTCATCAGCTCCGCGCGCCGCGTCGGCCGCAGCGTCCGTCATACCACGCGCCGGGGCCAGGATCAGCTCGCTGAGATCCAGAACATCCTGCACGAAACGATCACGGGCAATCGCATCGTGAAGGCCTTCAACATGGAGCGCTGGGAGATGAAGCGCTTCAAGGAGGCGGCGCGCCGCCTCTTCCATGCCAATCTGCGCTCTGTGCGTGCGCAGGCCATCAGCTCGCCGCTGATGGATACGATTGGCGCAGTGGCCATTGCGCTCTTGCTGTGGGTTGGGCGCAATCAGATCAACCGAGGCGCCCTCACCGCTGGCACCTTCTTTACCTTCATCGTCGCCGTCTTCAAACTGTACGATCCGGTGCGCAAGTTCGCTCTCTTCTACAACAACTTCCAACAGGCCCTCGGCGCCTCCGGCAACATCTTCGAGTTTATGGATACGCAGGATACGGTCAAGGACCGCGCGCACGCTCAGGCGCTCAAAGGCTTTCGCCATGAGATTCGCTTTGAAGATGTCTGCTTCTCCTACTCCTCCGAAGAGGGCGAGAAGGAGGTCCTCACCGGCATCAACCTGAAGGTGCCGCGCGGCGAGGTCGTCTCGTTCGTCGGACCCAGCGGCGCGGGCAAGACGACGCTGGTGAACCTGATCCCCCGCTTCTTCGACGTCACAGGGGGCCGGCTGCTGGTGGATGGGATAGATGTGCGCGACGTCCGGATCGACTCGCTGCGCAAGCTGATCGGCAATGTCACGCAGGAGACCATCCTGTTCAATGACACGGTACGG
>JAOAPJ010000035.1 GCA_025462805.1 Acidobacteriaceae bacterium | reverse complement strand
TTGAGCGCCTGATACTTGGCAAGATCGCGCTGGAAGTTGTGGGCCTCGAGCGTACAGCCGGTCGTCTGGTCCTTCGGATAGAAGTACAGCACCACCCACTTCTTCTTGTAATCGGAGAGCGATACCTGCTTATCCTCCTGAGAAGGCAGCGTGAAGTTGGGCGCCGAGGCTCCTACGGAAACCACGTTTGCGGCTGCGGCTGCGGCCGGGCTGGGCGTCAGCGCCAGAGCACAAGCGAGCGTGGCGGTGAGCTGCGCTGCAATACTGCGGAAACTACGCATCGAAGATCTCCTGGCAGGATCTATTGCTGAAGACCCAATCGCCGAACTTTATGTTACGCATTCGCGGCGAAAGAATTGTCACGAAATTGTCTCTAATCCAGCCGTAACGCTCGGCAGATTCGCCTGTCAGTGCCCCTTAGCGGCGCGCTCGGATGCACTGCAAGATACTATCGTCCCGTGCAACTGACGCGAGTTTTCCTTCTTCCTTTGCTCCTCTTGACGCCCTGCGGCCGGGCCCAGACCCTTTCAATCACTCACGCCCGGGTGATCGACACCCTCACGGGGCAGATCCGGTCCGATACCACCGTGGTGATCGACGGCAATCGCATCACGAGCGTCGGACCCTTCTCCAAATCCGTCGCAAAGACTGCCACCGTCATCAACGCCCATGGCCAGTACCTCATTCCCGGCCTTTGGGACATGCATACTCATGTCTACTTCGACGGCACCGCAGCCGATGGCGATGATCTCATCCTGCCGCTCTTGCTCGCGAACGGCATCACCGGGATCCGTGACATGGGCAGTCAGCTCGATGCAGTCCTCAACGCGCGAGAGAGAATCGCCTCCCATCAACTCTTCGGCCCCCGCATGATCGTCGCCGGACCCATGCTTGACGGCCCAAAATCACAGTACCAGGCAGCGATACGCATCACCACACCCGAGGACGGGCGCAACGCCGTGGACCTGCTCAAGAGCCGCGGGGTCGACTTCATCAAGGTGCAGTCTGGCGTCCCGCGCGAAGCCTATTTCGCCATCGCCGACGAATCCAGAAAGCTAGGCATCCCCTTTGAGGGACATGTTCCTGATTCGATCCGCGCGTCGGAGGCAATCTCCGCTGGGCAACAGACGTTTGAGCACCTGATCGGCATCTTCGAAGCCAGTTCCCCTGATGAGACCAGCTACCTGGCCGGACAGAAATCCCCAGGCCTGTTTCTTGCGAGTTACGATCCGGCTCGTGAGGCGACCATCATCGAGCTACTCGCGAAGCAGCATGTGTGGCAGTGCCCTACTCTGTTCTGGGAACGAGGGCAGTGGCTTGTGGATGTCATCGACTACAACAAAGACCCTGACCTGGCCTACGCTCCCCATACATGGGTGGAAAAGATATGGCCCCAGTCTCAGCAGTCCATCCTCAAATCGCTGGACACAGATCCTGTTGCCGTTCGGGAGCGCTTCGTCGACCACGAACTGGATATCGTCCGTAAGCTCCACGCGGCCGGAATACCTTTTCTTGCAGGGACCGACACACCTGCGGGTGTTGATGTGATTCCTGGCGTTAGCCTGCACCTGGAACTGCAGCGCTTCGTGGCGGCAGGCTTCACCCCTCTCCAGGCACTCCAGACGGCCACCCTCAATCCCGCGCAGTTTTACAACAAGCTGGACGAATACGGCACCGTTCAGCCCGGCCGGGTTGCTGATCTCCTTCTGCTCAAAGCAAACCCGCTGACCGACATCGCGAACACGCGCAGCATCACAGGGGTGATTGCCGACGGCCGCTATATGTCGCAGCAGGACCTCGATCGAATGCGCAGCAGCGTCAGACAATCGGCGGTTACGCGGTAAATCTGCCTGCCCGCAACTGCTGAGCACAGGCGATCAGCTCCCAGCGCTCCGAATGGGCCGGCGACTTCGTCGGTTTGCCCGGCGCGCGTCCCCGCTGCAGTCCGGGGAACGGCCCTGCCACGTTCGGTAGGACCGCTCTGGCTGGTGTACAGGCAACCGAGACCAAACTTACGACCGCAAGGGCAGCAACACACCTGTGCGGCTCACTCGATATGCTTTTCCAGAGCAACACGCACCAATTGGCTGCGGGTCCGCACACCGGTCTTGGCAAAGAGTTGTTGCAGTACTGCCTTGACGTAACTTTCCGAAATATCCAGACGGGTAGAGATCTCCTTGTTCGTGAGCCCTTCGAAGACTCCCTTGAGCACCGCCTGTTCACGATCGTTCAATTTGGGCGTGCCTTCCTGCTCCCTCTCTGACGTGCTCACGCTTAGCAAAGAGTGCAGGCTGCTTGCATCCATCCAGGTCTCCCCACGGGCGACTCTGAATATCGCCGTGATGAGCTCGGACGGGGGATTGTGCTTGAGGAAGATGCCCGCCGCCCCTTCCTTCAGCGCGCGCGATGTGTCCGCAGCGGACATACCGCCGGTGACCATGAGCACTCTTGCCTGATAGCCGCACTGCCGGAACGTGCGCAGGAACTCGAATCCGTTCTTCTCCCCAAGATCGAAATCGAGGAGCACAACGTGCACTTTACCCTCTTTGAGCACCTCGAGCGCCGCATCTGTCGATGGAGAGCTCCCGACGAGTTCCAGAG
>JAOAPJ010000448.1 GCA_025462805.1 Acidobacteriaceae bacterium | reverse complement strand
TCGTGGGATGGAATGCCGTACGGCCAGGAGAACTGGCGGAAGAGCCGCTTCACCCCATCATGATTGAGCTCCACATCGGGGTAGACCTCGGTGTAGGCGCCTTCAAGGTAGGTGTTCGCGATGATGCCCGGGGCGCCATGGCCAGGACCAACCACCAGCATCGCATTCACCCGCTGGTGGCGGATGATGCGGTTCAGGTGCAGGTAGATGAAATTGAGCCCGGGTGTGGTGCCGAAATGGCCCAGCAGCCGCGGCTTGATGTCGTCTATCGTGAGCGGCCGGCGCAGCAGCGGGTTGTCCCGTAGATAGATCTGGCCGACCGACAGATAATTCGCGGCCCGCCAGTAAGCGTTCATCTGATCGAGTTCCTGCTGGGCAAGAGCGGCTTCCTGGGCTGGAGCGGCGGCCATGAGATCTCCTTTTCAAGTGGGATGGAAGACTGGGGCCACAAGTTTGGTTATAGCCATAACAATCCTCCCTTGTTACGCGACTATAAACCTGCTTCGCACGTACCACCCTCCAGAGGTCTTCGGGGCGCGCAGGTGCGGTCTCACTTCAGGGCGGCGATCGTCTGGCCGGGGTTTGTCTGGCTGGCCTTGGCCGCAGTTCTGTTCCTGCGGCCCGTTCACGCAGCCACCAGTCCGGCATATCCATATCCGATCGCCGGAACGCCGTCCCCGCTCCCGGACGCCGCCTGCGCAAGCTGTCACCGCGCAATCTACAACCGGTACGAAGGCACGCCGATGGCACAGGCCAGCGGAACGGCGATGAGTGGCCTCATGCAAGGCTCATTTACCCACCGAGCTTCCGGCGTGAGCTACCACATCTTCACCCGCCAGGGTACCGCGTGGCTCAGCTACGCGCGATCCGCCACTGCGCCCAACGGTTATCTCAGCGGTGAGGTCGAGCTGAAATACTTCGTCGGCTCAAACACACGCGGCCGCACCTATCTATTTGAGCGCGACGGCCTGTGGTTTGAAGCACCCGTCAACTGGTATGCCAAAAAGCGATTGTGGGACATGGCGCCAAATTTTCAAAATGCGCAAGAGATGCCCCTCACCCTGCCGGTGGACGCGAACTGCCTTCACTGCCATGCCACGGACGTCGCCGATCCCTTGCCGGAGGCACGCAACCGCTTCGCTGCCGCCCCATTTGCGCATGGCGGCATTGGCTGCTCTGCCTGTCATGGGGACGCCTCCGAGCACCTTCGCACAGGAGGAAACGCCTTCGTACTCAACCCGGCGAGGCTGGAGCCGGTGCGGCGCGACTCAATCTGTCTCCAGTGTCATCTGGAGGGCGAGACGGCAGTCTATCGGCCCCGCCACTCGCTGGCCCGCTTCAAGCCCGGCCAAAGCATCTTCAACAGCGTCAGCTACTTTGTTCACCAGGGAGAAATCGGTGCCAACGGACGCGCCACCTCCCAATACGAAGCTCTCCTCGAAAGCGCCTGCAAGCGCTCGAGCGGTGATCGACTGACCTGCACCACCTGCCACGATCCCCACGGCAGCGAGACCACCGCGTCGCCGGCGGAGCGCATTGCTTATTACCGGGCAAAGTGCCTCAGCTGTCACACCGGCGCGACCTTTAAGCGAGATCATCATCCCGCGCAGCCCAACTGCGCCAGCTGTCATATGCCGCGCAGCTCCAGTGAAGATATCGCCCACGAGCAAGTGACCGATCACCGCATCCAACTCCCAGTCGATCGGAATAGGGCGCCCGCAACCGGTGCGGAATTGGAGCTCGTGGATGGCCAGCAGGTAACCGATCGTGAACGCGGGCTGGCCTATGCGCAGATAGCCCAGCGTGGTGATCGCGCGAGCGCAGAAAGAGCACTGGACCTGTTACGAAAAGCCGAGGCCGCGCAGAGCCCCGCAATCAGCGATCCGGAACTCCACACAGAGCTGGGATTCCTGGAAGAACAATCCGGCGATATCGCGTCAGCCGACAGAGAATATCGCGCTGCCCTGGCAGCCGACCCGAACGCAGGTGCCGCGCGCGGTGACCTGGCCGTGCTGTTTGCGCATACCGGTGACTACGCGACCGCAGTGAGGCTATGGCAGCACGTCTTCGACCAGGATCCATCGCAATCTGCCGCGGGCTACGACCTTGCTGTGGGTGAGTGCCGCCTCGGTCTGAAGGAGGATGCGCAGACCACGCTCAAGATCCTGCTGCGCTTCTCTCCGGACGATCAGCGCGCACGCGCACTTGCATCCGCTATCGCCGGCGGGGCTGAGCATTGCGCCCGGTAGGTCTTTCCATTCCAGATTGGCTCCATCCGAACTGGCTCTCCCAGCTACTTCGCAGGCTTGCTTCTGAGCGCCTTGCCGCCGCCCTCCGTGAGCGGGGTAATTCTGTCGATAAGCGGCGCGGGGAAGGTTTCGGTCAGCCCGGAGGGCCAGCTCACCTCCACCTCCCGCAGAGCCGGCGCGGACCCCAGGCCGAAGTGCAGCCGCAGGTCATTCGATGAATTATAGGAAGAGCCGCTGCGCACCTCGTCGACCCAAACCCGTTCCTTGCCGGTAGCCGTGCCGCGCACCGTCACGCGTGCGCCAATGGCACTGCGATTGGACTTTGTGCCGGTCAACGCGAGACCGATCCAGTGGTTCGCGTTCGGTGCCCGGTTCACCAGCAACATCGGCAGGGAACTGACCGCGTTGATGATCACCTCTTGGCGGCCGTCATTCCACAGATCAGCGATCGCGAGCCCCCGCGCCGAGGCCGGCGTCGTGATCCCCGGACCCGAGTCTTTGGTGATGTCCGCAAACTTGCCGTTCCCCAGGTTGTGATACAGCAGGCGTGGTTCGCGGTACTCCGACCCGAGATGGCTGCTATCGACTTCGGGATAGACATGGCCGTTCGCCGAGAGGATGTCCGGCCATCCGTCATTGTCCACATCGATGAACATGGTTCCCCAGCCCAGCTTGTCGGTGTTGATGCCGAGCCCGGACAGGAAGGTCACGTCATCGAAGGTGCCGTCGCCGCGTGCATGGTACAGGGTCGCTGTATCGTCCGAGAAGTTGGTCTTGAAGATGTCCAGGTGTCCGTCGCCGTCGTAGTCGCCGACGGTCGATCCCATGCCGGCCTGTTCGCGCCCATCCTCATTGAAGGCAACGCCCATGTCCGCCGCCCGATCGGTGAAGGTGCCGTCATGGTTGTTGTGATACAGGATCGCGGGCGTCGAGTCGCAGGCCACGTAGATGTCCGGCCAGCCATCTTCGTCGGCGTCGACCGTCGACACAGAGAAGCAGTAGTGTCCCGGTGTTTTGGCAAACCCGCTCTTCGCCGAGACATCTTCGAACTTGCCGTTGCCCAGGTTATGCAGCAGAGTATTGGGCGCATAGTCGAGACCGCGCGGACCACACATGACGGGCACGCCCTTCCAGGTACAGCTCGGAGCCTTCCCCGGCTCCGGGACGGTGCTGAGGTCGAAGTGGACGTAGTTGGCGATGGCAATATCCAGCTTGCCGTCCCGGTCGTAATCGACGAAGGCGCAACCCGTACCCCACTCTTTGCCCGATCCAGCCGCGCCCGCCTGCTGCGCAACCTCGCGGAAGCGTCCGCGTCCCTCGTTGTGGTACAGCCGATTCTTCCCGTAAGCGGTGACAAAGATGTCCGGAAGTCCGTCATTGTCGTAATCTCCGACGCACGCGCCTTGCCCCCAGCCGGTGTCGCCCAGACCCGACTTCGCCGTGACATCGGTAAAACTGCCATCCCCGTTGTTGTGGAAAAGGTGGTTGGTGGGCGGCGGCCCACCCTTCCCTGGCCCGGGATGCAGATAGGTGCCGTTGACCAGGAAGATGTCGGGGAGCCCGTCCCCGTCATAATCAAGGATGGCGACACCGGATCCAGTCGCCTCGAGGATGTAGCGCTTCGAATCTACTCCGCCGTTGATGTTAACTACCTGGATACCAGCCTGGGCAGCCACGTCCTCAAACCACGCCGGACCCTGATGGATGCGGGAGGCCGGGTAGGGCATTGGAAGCTTTTGCGCGGGGAGCAAAGCCACGAAAAGGCCCACGCAAACGCCGATGAACAGCGCCTTCCAGCACCGCTGGACTATACCGGGCATGGCCAGCCAATTGTAGTGAAATGGTCCGTCAGCGCCGTCGACTCGAACAGAGATTTTCCGTTTGACACTCGTATTGCCCACTCACTATAGTTCGACGCCGGGGAAGTAATCATCCCTTTGGGCTAGGGTTCA
>JAOAPJ010000446.1 GCA_025462805.1 Acidobacteriaceae bacterium | reverse complement strand
GAGAGATGCTCCGGCGTGTGCTCACCGGTGTTGACGCGGTCTTCCACTTCGCTGCAGATGTTGGCGTGGGCCAGTCCATGTACGAGATGAGCCGGTACATGATGACGAATACGCAGGGAACTGCGGCGCTGCTGCAGACCCTGCTGGATAGCAAGTCCCGTGTCAGCAAGCTTGTTGTGGCCTCTTCGATGTCGATTTACGGTGAGGGCGCTTACCGCTGCGATGCATGCGACGTGTTCGCTGCTCCCCCGATTCGTACAGTGGATCGACTTCGCCGGGGCTTATGGCAGGTGCAGTGTCCAACGTGCGGTGGCCCGCTCACGCCCACGCCCACGCAGGAGGACAAGCCATCAGATCTGACCTCTGTATATGCACTCTCCAAGCGAGACCAGGAAGATCTATGTGTGATCTACAGCCGGATCTATGGCCTTCCCGTCGTGGCGCTTCGCTTTTTCAATATCTATGGCACGCGGCAGGCGCTCTCCAATCCATACACCGGAGTTGCCGCTATCTTTGCGTCGCGCCTGCTGAATGGGCAACCTCCGCTGGTCTTTGAAGATGGTGAACAGATGCGGGACTTCGTCAGCATTCATGACATCGTTCGGGCGAATCTGTTGGCGTTGAACTACGCTGGCCAGGAGGCACTGGTCTGCAATATCGGATCTGGCACCCCAATCACGATCTCTCAGGTAGCGGAGAGTTTGAGCACTGCGCTCAACATCCAGATCTCTCCAGTGATCACTAAGAGATACAGAGCGGGAGATATTCGCCACTGCTTCGCCGATATATCGCGAGCTCGTGCAGCTCTGGGATACGTTCCGAAGGTCTCGCACGCCGAGGGATTTGCCGAGCTGGCTGCATGGCTGGCGCACCAGCGCGCTGAGGATAACGCAGAGGAAGCAATGCGCGAGCTTGCGCGATTTGGGCTTTCCGCCTGAGGTTAGAAAGGAACTCCAAAGATGGGGGATGGAAGATTGCGCAGCGTCCTAATCACTGGCGGAGCAGGTTTTATAGGTTGCAATCTGGCGGCCAGGCTGCTTGAGACAACTCCTGCCCGTATTTCGATATACGACAATCTGTCGCGTCGTCATGTCTCGACGAATCTGAACTGGCTGCGCTCCCTCCCAGGAGCCGATCGCCGGCTGCAGGTCGTGATCGGTGACGTGCGCGACGGAGAACGCCTTCGGCAGGTGGCGAAGGGCTGCACAGAGATCTATCACCTGGCAGCGCAGGTGGCGGTGACCACCAGTCTGCAGAGTCCGGTTGATGATTTCGAGACCAACGCTCGAGGCACATTAAACGTGCTGGAGGCGGCGCGTCGACAGCCAGAGCCGCCCTTCGTGCTGTTCACATCGACCAATAAGGTCTATGGGGCGCTGGAGTCTCTGCACGTGCGCGCAACCGGAAGCAGGTATACGGCTGAAGACGCATCCTTCCGTGGTGCGACAGAGGCTGTGCCTCTCGACTTCCACTCGCCCTACGGCTGTTCAAAGGGCGCTGCCGACCAATACGTGCGTGACTATGCGCGGATCTACAATATCCCGTCTGTCGTATTCCGCATGTCCTGCATTTGCGGACCGCATCAGTTCGGAACGGAAGATCAAGGCTGGGTTGCACATTTCTTCTACTCGCTCCTCTACGGCCAGACGGTAACCATCTATGGAGACGGACGGCAGGTCCGGGACCTGCTCCATGTCAACGATCTATTGGACGCAATGGAAGCTGCGCGAACACAGATCTCCCGGACGCGCGGGCAGGTTTACAACGTAGGCGGAGGCCTGGAGCGCGCTGCATCCGTGAACGAGATTCTTGCGATGATCGAAGAGATGCTGCAATGCGAACCGCACTACGCTTTCGGAGCAGTGCGACCCGGCGATCAGCCCCTGTATATCTCCGACACGACGAAGCTCGAGCGCGATACAGGGTGGGCCCCCCAACGCTCGATCCTGCAGGTGCTCCAGGATATCCGCCGATTCGCAGAGACGCACCCACAGGTAACCGCCAGCCTGGCGCCATCCGAGGCTGCTGTTTCAGAGGGGAAGGTTGCGTGAAGTACGCACTGGTCAATCCGACCTGGAGCTTTGAGGGTTCAACTTACTTTGGCTGCCGCGATCCGCACCTGCCGCTGGAGTTCCTCTCCGCGAGTCAGTTTCTGAGGCGGGAAGGACATGATGCGCAGCTGATCGACGCACACATGGAGTCGCTGCAGCCTGCTGATGTCGCGGGAAGGCTCAGTTCTTTCCAGCCGGATTTCATCGTCATCCCGACCGCACCCTCCTACCTGTTTTGGCGCTGCCCCCAACCAGAACTGCGCATTCCGCATGCGTGGGTGGAGCAGCTCGGGCACTTGGGGAAGACGGTTCTAATCGGACCCCACGGATCGGCAACGCCGGGTGCGACGCTGCGCAAGACGAATGCAGACATCGTGCTGCGCGGTGAACCCGACCAGACGCTGCCCGAGCTTGCCGGCAAAGACTGGAATCAAATCGCGGGGTGCTGCTGGCGTGAGGGTGAGCGCCTGCATACGAGCCCCGGGCTGGGCAACGTCAACATGCATGAGATTGAGGCAAACGACCTCTCCGCCTACCCGCTAGAGCGCCATACGCATTTGCACCATGTCTTTCGAGATTTGCCTTCGAGTGTTCCGGGAAGCCTGGGAGCTGAGGTAGAGTTCGCGCGTGGATGCCCTTGGTCATGCTCCTTCTGCAACAAAACCCTGTTTCGCAATAAGTATAGGGAACGGGATGTTTACCAGGTCCTACAAGAGATCGACGCCATGATCGCCCGAGGCGTGGGCTACATCTACTTCATCGACGAGATCTTCGGCGTCGGTCAGCAAGTCAGGCTGTTGCTTGAAGAGATTGCCAAGCGGCCCGTGGCGATTGGCTTCCAAAGCCGCATCGATCTGTGGGATGAAGAATCGCTTGAGCTCCTAGGCCGTGCGCACTGTATTTCGTTCGAGTGTGGCGTCGAGTCGGTGACAAAAGAGGGCCGGGAAGCCGTACGGAAGAACTGTCGCCTGTCCACGGATCGAATTACCGAGCTGCTGCTGGCCGCCCGGCGACACATCCCGTGGGTGCAGGCAAATCTGATCAAGACGACCGGAGACGACCCCGAGCTCGTCTCCGACTGGCAGCGCACCTTGAAGAGGCGTGGTGTTTGGGTATCGGAACCAGTGCCTATGTTCCCTTTCCCGGGCAGCCCGCAATACGTGCAGACGTTCGGTGCGCCGCCTGACGATGAGGCATGGGAGCGGGCCCATCGCTTCTATCTCAGTCTCTTTGCAGAGCGTGGGTTCAGCGACATCCAGGAGCAGCAGCCGCTATCCCTCGAGGAACTCGAATGCGCGTGCTGATGACCACCGATACAGTCGGCGGCGTCTGGATGTACTCGACCGACCTGGTCCGAGGATTGCTCCAAGCGGGCAACGACGTCTGCCTGGTGAGCTTCGGTGGTCTTCCAGACGACGGCCAGCGGCGGAGCATTGAGCACCTCGAACGAATTGCTCCGAGCCGATTTCGCTTCATTGCTACGGAGTTTCCATTAGAGTGGACGCCCAGCGACCCGCGGATCGCAGAGAGTAGCCATTACCTGGAGAGTCTCGTCCAGACGTTCGGCGCTGATCTGCTGCACTCCAACCAATACTGTTATGGTGCAATCAAAGGCCGTGTGCCGCGCATCGTCGTCGCACACAGCGACGTCATCAGTTGGTGGCATGCTCGTTATAGTGAAGCGCCACAACACACCGCCTGGTTCGAGCATTATCGGTGCCTGGTGCAGGCAGGTTTGCGGGGGGCTGATTTCGTCGTCTCGCCTTCGAGCGCACAGTTGAAGAACCTGGAGTGGCACTATGGATCGCTCGATGGCCGGGCACGCGTCATCTTCAACGGCAGCGTGCCACAGCCCGACCGCGGTAGAACGCGCAAGCTGCGCGCCGTTACGGCGGGCCGTCTCTGGGATGAGGGCAAGAATACCGCGATCGTAGAGCTCGCGAAGTTGCCGCTGCCCGTGGCTATCGCAGGCCGTGTTCAACAGATTCCGGCCGGCCCGCGTAGCTCACCGGCATCGGACTCGATTCAGATGTTAGGTCATCTGGACCGCGTCGCATTGAGCGACATGTTAGCGGAAAGCGAAATCTATCTCGGTACCTCGCTGTATGAGCCGTTCGGTCTGGCTCCGCTTGAGGCTGCTCATGCGGGATGTGTTCTTGTGCTGAGCGATATCGACTCCTTCCATGAGATATGGGACGGTGCGGCGCTTTTCTTTGATCCGCGCGATCCTGACGCGCTGCACGATGCGGTCGCTTCTTTGCTGCTAGCGCCCCCGCTGCGTCGTGAGTTGGCGTTGCGGGCGCGCAGGCGAGCCCGGGAGGTCTATGGGCTCGATCGCTTCGTCGGCACCTATCTCGATCTCTACCAGGAAGTGTGCCAGGGAGGAGCCTTCGCTCATGTCGCGTAGGCTGCGCATTGCGATGTTCCTGCATTCACTCACCTCCGATTGGAACAATGGAAATGCGCACTTTCTGCGCGGTTTGGCCCGGGCGCTTCTGGCCATGGGGCATACCGTTGCCTGCTGGCAGGAACACGACGGCTGGTCACAGCGAAACTTGATTCAGTCTGAGGGTGAGCGAGGTAGGGCGTCGCTTGCGCAGTTTTCGGCGATGTACCCGGAGCTAACCATCCATGAGCACGCCGGCGATCGTGAGATGCTGGCGGATGCCCTCAGGCATTCCGACGTTGCGATCGTGCATGAGTGGAACTCGCCCCAGGTGGTCACAACGCTGCTGGAAGCGGCGAAATACGCTGATTGCCGCACGCTCTTTCATGACACACATCATCGCGCGTTGAGTTCTCCAGAGCAGATCCGCCAGATGCAGATCCATGCTTTCGATGGAGTACTCGCCTTCGGCGATGCCTTGCGCAGCATCTATGTAGATCAGTTCCATGTTCGCCACGCGTGGACGTTTCACGAAGCCGCCGACGTTACGGTCTTCTTCCCGGCGGATGTGCAGAGCACGACGGATGTGATCTGGGTAGGGAATTGGGGAGATGGGGAACGGACCCGAGAGCTGTATGAGTATCTTATCGCCCCAGCCAGCTTGCTTGCAGACGCCTCTTGGGTAGTACATGGGGTCCGCTACCCGGCAGAGGGGAGGCGTGCATTGCAAGAGGCTGGAATCCACTATGGAGGATATCTTGCAAACCTGGATGCTGCTGCTGCCTATCGCCGGTCGAAGGTCACACTTCACATCCCGCGGCAGCAATATGGCATGGCTATGCAGGGGATTCCGACGATTCGTGTCTTTGAAGCTCTCGCCGCGGGAATTCCGCTGGTTTCGGCGCCGTGGGCCGATTCAGAGCAGCTGTTCCGCCCGGGAGACTGTTTGATGGTCAGCAATACGCGCGAGGCAGTGGAGGCTCTGCAAAGGCTTCTCGCGGACCCTTCCGCCGCCGCGGCCCAAGCGCAACAGGGACTGCAAACGGTTCTGGAGAGGCACACCTGTCGACATCGTGCTGAGCAGCTGACTTCAATCTGCGAGGAGATCCTGGCATGAAGCTGTTTGTCTTCGGTTCGAGCCTGCTGTCCTCCTATTGGAATGGCGCGGCGACCTACTATCGGGGCATCTATCGTGCTCTCCATCACCTTGGGCATCAAGTCTGCTTCGCTGAGCCAGACGCCTTTGACCGGCAGCGGCACCTGGATGCTGGGGATTATTCTTACGCGCAGTCGATCGTCTATCGACCCAAGCTTGATCTCGACCGCATCTTGGAACGCGCGCGTGCGGCAGACGTGGTGATCAAGCATAGCGGAATAGGCGCAGACGATGAGGAATTGGAGTCGTCAGTTCTGGAGTGTCAGCCGAGCAGCCGTGTGATCTTCTGGGATGTGGATGCGCCGGCCACCATCTCTCGAATGTGTGAGGAGCCCACGGGAGGCTTGGCTTCGATTATTGGCCGGTATGACGCGGTGTTCACCTATGGAGGTGGTCCCGGCACGCAGGACGCGTATGAAAAGTTCGGAGCGCGCAACTTCTCAACTATCTATAACGGCCTCGATTCGTCGACGCACTTTCCAGTTCCCCCGGATCCTGCCCTGCGCTGCGATCTTGCCTTCGTGGGAAATCGCTTGCCGGATCGCGAGCAGCGCGTCGAGGAGCTATTCCTGCGGGCGGCAAGTCTTGCTTTGGAGAAGACGTTTCTGCTCGGGGGCGAAGGATGGGGTGGGAAGACGCTCCCAGGCAATGTTCGCTGGATTGGACATGTACCCACCGGCGATCACAATCGTGTGAACTGTTCGGCACGTATGGTGCTGAACATCAACCGAGCGTCGATGGCTTCGTTCGGCTACTCTCCTCCGACTCGTGTCTTCGAGGTGGCCGGAAGCGGAGGCTGTCTACTGTGCGATGACTGGCCGGGTATCAGTGACTTCTTTGAACCGGGAAGGGAAGTGCTCATCGTGCGCTCCGCCGATGAGATCGTCTCCACACTTCGCTCCTACAGGGATACCGATGCCCAGAAATGCGGTCAGGCCTTGCGGAAGCGGGCGATGCGCGATCACACATACGACTTGAGAGGCAGGCAAATCCAAACGGTGCTCTCCAGATTACTCGCAATTCCGAGTGCGGCGTCCGAGCCGGATGAGGCGCGCGTCGCATGAAGATCGTCATTCTCGGCCTGAGTATCACGTCATCCTGGGGCAATGGTCACGCGACCACGTATCGCTCGTTGTGCCGTGCACTCGCCAAGCGAGGGCACACCATCAGTTTCTGGGAGAAAGATGTCCCTTGGTATCGCTCCGCGCGGGATCTGCCGAATCCAAGCTACTGCTCGGTTCGACTCTATGAGGAGTGGAAGAACGCCGAGCGAAAGATCCTCGCCGATACTGTGGATGCGGATGCGGTCGTGCTCGGGTCCTACTTCGGAGATGGGATCGAAGCTGCCAATGCTTTACTGTCGCGCTGTCCTCGAGTGCTCTTCTACGATATAGACACTCCTGTCACGATGGCTGCCTTGGGCAGCGAGCCGGGCTGCGAATACCTACGGAAGGACCAAGTGCCTCGGTTCTCCGCGTATCTCAGCTTCTCGGGCGGCCGCGTGCTCGACCGGCTTGAATCGAGTTTGGGGGCTCGCAACGCCGTCGCTTTCTACTGTTCTGTGGACGTTGACATGTACCGGGCGCCCAGCCGGTCCGCACGGCACCGCTGCGATCTGAGTTATCTCGGGACTTACTCACCTGATCGGCAGGAGAAACTGCGTCGTCTGCTCGGTCTGCCGGCACAGAGACTGCCAAAGCATAGGTTCATCGTCGCCGGCCCACAGTATCCACCGGTGAGTTGGTCTACGAATGTTGCCTGGATTGAGCACGTTCCGCCTCCCAAGCACCCGTCCTTCTACTCATCATCACGATACAGCCTGAATCTAACGCGAGCCGACATGGTGCAGGCTGGTTTCTCCCCGTCGGTACGGCTGTTTGAGGCTGCGGCGTGCGGTGCCGCCATCATCTCCGACGCATGGGAAGGCCTGGACGAGTTCCTGACACCAAACGAAGAGGTGTTGATTGTTGATAGCACCCATGAGGTGATCGACATTCTTAAGCGGGTGAGCGAAACGGAACGCAGCCAGATCGGAGCCGCTGCCCGCGAGCGGATCCTCAGCGCGCACACCTCCCAGCACCGGGCAGCCCACTTCGAGGAGATCGTAGCGTCGCTGCCCGCTTCAGGGCAGGTGTACTCCAACCATCAGAAGAGGTCTGTAAGTGACTGGACGCAATATTCCGGCGCCTCAGCAGCAAGTTCTTCGAAAGAGAAAATTCCAGTGGCAACAGCGATGGCAGGCAAGTGATTCCGATGAGCCGCTCGCACGTCCAGCGGCGTGTCTCCCACCAGACATATGTTTGCATTTGCTGCTAGCTCTCGCGTCAGACTACTGACGGCGTCTTTCACCGTCTCTATGCGATCTTCGAACAGATCGCTGAATCCGAAGAAGCTGAAGTGGGAATGGAGTCCGCTTCGCTTCAGCTTCATCGAGCCGATAGAGGACAGGTTTCCCGTCACAATCCCGAGCACGGCTCCGCAGCTCTCGAGGTACGTGAGTGTTTCAGCCACTCCCGCAATGGGCTGTGCACACATGCGCCCCTGCTCTTGCAGGACAAACTGCTCCATCCGCAGCACCGCTTCCGATAAAGCATCTCTCCATTCCTTCGCGTCCCTTCCGGTCAGTATCATGGCGTCGCGAAGGATGCCCCGGTCGGTGTTCCCGTGCACGGTGACCCCGTCGAGTGTGAGAGGCGCCTCATTCAGCCAGGCGAGCGCATGGCAGAATCCCTCGTAGTGGACGGCATCCTGGCAGATTAGCAACGTCCCATCGATGTCAAACAGATAGGCGTCGTATGCGTCCCATGCCAGCGATGGAGACACTTTGCTCTCTTGGTGCAGAGCGCCTTGCGAGGTCCTTGAGCGAGAGGCCATGGTCGAGTGTTTTGCCGGGTCCGGAGGGTAGGAGCGGAGTATTGCCTTAGCGGGTTGTACCTGACCGCAACTCGCGGTGCTCTGCTCCGGACTGTTGGTGTGAGTTACTGGTCTAGACAACATAAGGCTCCCCTCCATCGTCCTAGTGGAGGGATGTCCGCCACGTGGATGAAGTCGCTCGTGATTGAGTGTCTGTGGCGACCTGTCCCGGCCCGGTCATTGTCCCGATACAACGCTTGAGCATTGCGGCCGAGCGAGACGAATCAGAATGGAGAATCGGATATGAAGCTCACTTCAGAGCACCTCAAGTCCCTGCACGAGCTC
>JAOAPJ010000445.1 GCA_025462805.1 Acidobacteriaceae bacterium | reverse complement strand
ACCTTGACGCGCGCGATCTGCGAGACGGGCATCTCCTCGGCGGAGTCATGGAAGAGCACGAGCGAGAGCGAGTCGCCGGGGTACTGCGTGCGGATGAGGTGCGAGAGTGCCATAGCAACGCGCTTGGCGGGGGTGAAGCGGTCTTCGCCGTAGAGGATCATCGAGTGCGAGCAGTCGAGCATGACAACCGTGGCGCAGGAGCTCTGGTACTCGGACTGATGGACGTGCAGGTCGCGGTACTCGATGTTGAGCGGAACGGTGAGGCCTTCGCGCGACAGCGCGGAGTTGAGCGTGGTGGTGACGTCGAGGTTGAGGGTGTCGCCGAACTCGTAGGGCTTGGAGGCCCCGGAGGCCTCGATGCCGGTGGCCCAGTGCCGCGTGTCATGGCGGCCGTAGCTGGACTTGCCGAGTGAGCCGAGCAGATCGCGCAGGGTCTTGAAGCCGAGGAAGTCGAGGCTCTTGTCGGTGACCTCGAAGCGGGCCTCGGTCTCCTGCCGGCCGGTGTGGCCGGGGGTGGTCGCAGCGCGCGAAGGATCGTGCGGCGCGTCGATCGAGACGTACTCCTCCTGCTGCATGCGCTCGATCATGCGATCGATGAGCTGGTCCATCTCTTCGGCGGACATCTGCTGCATGCGCTGCTGCGCGTCCTCGTCGAGCAGTTCGCCGGATTCGAGGGCCTGGCGGATGGCTTCGCGCAGGTTCTCCAGGGTGAAGTCGCCATTGAGCTCGGAAAAGCGGGAGAAGGGGTCCTGGAAGCCGGAGTCGAGCAGGTACTCGGAAAGAGCCTGGAGGAGGTCGTCCATCTCGATCTCAGAGGCGAGATCGCCGTTGTATTTGGTATA
Organism: Acidobacteriaceae bacterium; assembly: GCA_025462805.1. The sequence goes on along the minus strand of JAOAPJ010000445.1, from coordinate 2,331 downwards.
GCGGACGCGCTTCATACCTTCAGCGTAGTCCTTTGGTGCGGCCAGCGCCATGCTGGGCAGAGGATGGTGCGCACGCCAAGGAGAGGGCGGGCTTACTTGGGTGGAGCGGGGTCCGCCTGGAGACTGAACTGCTGATAAAGAAGCACGAGAGCCCAGGTGTTAGCCAGTAGGGAGGCGCCCAGCGTGAGATAGCGAACGTGGTAGAGGAAGTAATTTGTGTAGGCGATGAGCGAGCCGCCGAGCACGAGGGCGGCTGGCAAGACGAAGGCGGTCTCGACGCAGCTGAGAAGGCAGAGGCAGACTTCCGCAGGAAAGAGGTAGCGCTCGTGCATCTTCGGCATGATGTATGGCATGGTGAGCAGTGTGACGGCAGCGAAGAGGAGGGTGCGGGTGCCGCTCTGCTGATTGGAGCGCGATCCTCGCAGGCTGAGCGCGATGGTGACGCCGACTGTAAGGGCAAGGCCAACGAGCACGCCGAGACGATAGTTCACCTTCAGCAGCTCAGCCAGGAGCCACGGGTTGCCGATGTTGATGGCGAGGGTGCGGAACTCTGTGCCTTGAGCGGAAGGCAGCTTGAGCAGCGCAAGCGGGTTGCCGCCCTGCACCATGGCAGGCAGCAGAGCGAGCAGCCAGCCTACAGGCGTGAGCAGCAGATGGTACCAGCGAACGCGACGCTGCAGCAGCATAGCGCCAAGAAACGGGACAAGGAAGACGGCCTGCAGTTTCAAGGCGAGTGCGAATCCGAAGAAGAGCACCGCGGCGGCGCCGTGCTCTTCGATGACCGCAAGCACCGAGAGGAGCAGAAAAGTGGTGTAAACGATGTCGCTCTGGCCCCACATAGAGCCGTTGATGATCACGGTCGGACCCGCCAATATGCAAAACGGTGCGAGGATGAGCCGGGTCAGGTTAGAGGCGGCAGAAGGACGTTCGCGCAGGACGCGGCGCACCAGGAAGAAGGCCACAGCCGCGGCGATCAAGTCGAAGCAGAAGGAGATCAACTTGATCTGGACGGCCCGGTTGAGATGGCCATCGAAGTAGGAGGTGAGTACGGTTAGGTCGAAGTAGGCAGGGAAATAGTCACTGATGGGGTGGCTGAGCGCGCGCCATCGACCATGCTCGATCAGATAGGTTTGCCAAGGGATGAAAGAGGTCTGCAGATCGCTGTTGCCGTTGACTCTCCAGAGCCCGATTCGAAGCATGATGAAAGTGAAAGCCAGAATTGCCAGACCGATGCGCGTGCCGAGCGTCATCCCAGATGTGGCGGTCTGGGTGGGTGCGGATGCGGCGAGGGTGCTGGAGCGATCACTCATGGCAGCCATCGTACTGGAACGCGCAGTGTGGATCGTGTTTGATAGCCGCGTGGTAGCACGTGATATCAACGCGCCGCGGGCGATGGCATGACAGAGAAGCCGAACGAGTTAGCGGTGGTGCTGGTGCGGACGCGCAATCCGCTGAACATTGGAGCGGTGGCGCGCGCGATGCAGAACTTCGGCGTGTGCGACCTGCGAGTGGTGCAGGCGTATGAGGCATCGTTCCGCGAGGCGCGGTCGGCTGTCGGCGCGGGGCGGGTGCTGGCGGAGGCGAGAGAGTTTGCAACGGCCGCGGAGGCAGTGGCCGACTGCCGGCTGGTGCTGGGCACAACGGCAGCGCGGAGGCGTGAGCTGCAGCAACGCGTGCTGGAGCTTGAAGACGCGGCCGACGAGGTGCATGGGGCGCTCGCGCAGGGAAGCGTCGCACTGCTATTCGGCTCAGAAAAGCATGGTCTAAGGCGCGAGGACCTCGAGTCTTGCCATGCTCTGCTGCGGATTGGGACAGACGCGGAGCAGCCCTCGATGAACCTGGGACAGGCCGCTGCGGTCTGCTTGTGGGAACTGACGCGGCCTCGTGGAGCAGAGGCGCTCGGAGATGCGGGCCGGCAGCGAGGGAAAGGCGTCCCCGGACACGGCGAAGCGGCGTTCAGTGAGGAACGCCCGAAGGCGCTTTCCGGGAATTTAGACCGGCTGGGGGCGATGCTGCTCGAACTGCTGGAAGCCGGGGGGTACACGCAGCCGAGGACGGCGGCGAGCACCGAGGCCGAGGTGCGCCGATTGCTGCGGCGGCTTCATGTCACGGACGAAGATACACACCTGCTGACGGGCATGGTGAGGAAGCTGCTGTGGCGGCTGGGGCGGTCGGGGAGCCATGAGACTGGCCCTGGCGGACGATCTGGTTGACAAGCGATCTGGAGCGTGGGATGGTTAGGCCAATGATGTTTTGCGCCACCAGCCGATTTAGCTTTGCGTTCCGCTATTGGTATTTCATAGCGGCCCCGGCGGCGTGCGCGCATTCAGT
>JAOAPJ010000401.1 GCA_025462805.1 Acidobacteriaceae bacterium | reverse complement strand
TTGAGACAGAGAGTTGGCGACGTCTGACGGCAGCGGTCGCGCAGGTGCTGGAGAGTGCTTAAGAGGTAATTCCATGCTGAATGATGCGCGTTTTCGTCTTCGTGCTCTGTTCCGTCGCGATGCGATGGAAGCCGACCTGGATGAAGAACTTCGCTTTCATGTTGAACACGAAATCGAGAAGTACAGGAGGGCGGGTATGAGCGCGGAGGAGGCGAAGCGGCGCGTGCGCCAGGTATTTGGCGGGCAGGAGCAAGTCAAGGAAGACTGCCGGGAGGCGCGCGGCACCAGCCTTCTGGAAACAACACTGCAGGATGTCCGCTACAGCCTTCGCGCGATGCGCAACAACCCTGGCTTCTTCGCCATTGCCGTGTTAACGCTGGCCCTCGGCATCGGTGCAAGCACCGCAGTCTTCAGCCTGGTCAATACGATTCTGCTTAAGCCGTTGCCTTATCCCAACGCCAGCCATGTCGTGATGCTCTGGCGTGACGGACCGGTAGCCCAGGTAGATGATTTCCCATGGGGCCCACGAGAGTACAGCATCCTCGCTCGTGGAGGAACGACAGCCTTTCAGAACCTGGGAGCGTTCAAGAAGGACTCCTTCAATTTCACGGGTGCCGGCAATCCAGAACTTCTGGAAGGCGTGAGAGCCTCCGCGGGTCTATTTTCAACCTTGGGTGTTGCACCGGCGCTGGGACGCACCTTCACTCCTGAGGAAGACCAGCCTGGCCATGATCGTGTGGTGGTCCTAAGCTACCGGCTATGGCGCAGCCGCTTCGGCGGTGATGCGGGCATCTTAGGCAAGTCCGTGGACCTGAACGGCTCTCCGTACACTGTGATCGGCGTCATGCCGGCGCAGTTTGGCTTCCCCAATCCGGAGGGTATCCCCGCAAGCCTCGACCTTCCCAAGGAGACGCAGCTTTGGTTGCCGTTAGCGCTGCCTGCCGTCCCCCCCAGCGGGCCCAGTGAACTTGGTGTTGTCGGACTGCTTCCAGCGGATAGCAGCATCGCTCGAGTCGAGCAGCAAATGAATATCTTCCAGACAGGCATGGAACGGCAGATACCTCAGCTCAAAGGCTGGTCCACGCGGATCGTTCCGCTCACGCGACAGACAAGAATGGACGCGCGAACTCCCTTGCTGTTGCTGCTAGGCGCGGTCGGCGTTGTGCTCTTGATTGCCTGCGCCAACGTTGCCGGTCTGACGCTCAACCGCTCACTCGGACGCCGCCGAGAGCTTACCCTGCGCGGCGCATTAGGTGCCGGCCGGGGCAGGCTGGCCCGGCAGCTCATGACCGAGTCGCTGCTGCTGGCCTTGGTGGGCGGACTTGTGGGAGGTTTCCTTGGCGAAGCGAGTCTGTATCTAGTGAAGCACTTCGGTCCGGACAGTATTCCTCATCTGCATGAGGTAGGTATCGATCTGCGCGTAATGGCCTACGGCTTGGGCATCACCCTCGTGACCGGCCTGCTCTTCGGCTTAGCTCCTGCGCTGGGCGCGACGCGCACCAATATGATGGACGCCCTGAAGGAGGGCGGCCACCGATCCGGTGGAAGTGTCTCCGCACCAAGGATTCGCAACGCTCTTCTGATCGCTCAGGTCGCGATGGCGTTAGTGCTTGTCATCGCCGCCGGCCTGCTGGTTCGCACGTTCTACTTCATGCTCCGCTCGAACGCCGGGTTCGACGCAGCAAGTGTGGTCACCTTCGAGTTGCCTCTGCCGACGCCCAAGTACGCCGACACCAACCGCATGGCGCAGGCCTATCAACAGGTGCTGCTGCAGGTCCGATCCGTCGCCGCCGTGCGCAGCGCCGGATTCGCGTCCGTTGTTCCCATGGGCGGCGCATTGGATGGCACAGTGATCCGCTTGCCCGAGCATCCGACGACTGATACCTCGGAGCGACCGTTTGCAAATTACTCGTTTGTGTCGCCGGGTTATTTCGCCACTATCGGAACTCCCTTGCTGCGCGGGCGCGATATCAGTGATGCGGATACGCTCTCTTCCCTGCCCGTGACGGTCATCACGAGCGCCATGGCAAAGAAATACTTTCCTGGCGAGGATCCAATCGGCAAACAAGTGGGCGTTGGCATGACGAGAATTCCTCTGCGAACAATTGTGGGCGTAGTTGCGGATATCAAGCAGGCGTCGCTGCGGGAACACCCTGATCCCCAGATGTTTGTGCCTTACACGCAGAATGAGATCAAAACCTGGCCCTCGATGCAGGCGATGCAGTTCGCAGTGCGTACCAAAACTGATCCAACCTTGATCACGCAGAGCGTGCGCCGGGCGGTCCATGCCGTTGACTCAGATCTGCCAGTCGCGAAATTTGCGACACTCACGACTTTGGTCGAGCACTCAATGACTGCCGACCGGTTCTCCATGCTTCTGGTCGGCTCGTTTGGAGTTCTGGCACTTATCCTGGCTTCCATTGGCATGTATGGCGTGATCTCGTATTCAGTGCTGCAACGCACTTCCGAGATTGGTATCCGTATGGCGCTGGGCGCCCGACGCAGCCAGATCTTCGCGATGATCCTCGGGCAGGCGAGCCGCCTTGCCGGCGCAGGAATGGCAATCGGTCTCGTCGCTGCAGTGTCTGTCACGCGTCTTATGACACGGTTTCTCTATGGAGTGCGGCCGGCCGATCCGGTCACATTCGCCGCGGTCTCGTGCCTGCTGGTGACTGTTGTACTCCTGGCCTGCTACTTCCCGGCACGAAGAGCCGTCCAGGTAGATCCGGTGATCGCCCTGCGCCACGAATGATAGAGCGAGGTAAAGGCTCGCTGCTGAATCGAGGCAGACTTTGGGGGATGTACGTCATGGGCGCATCGTGAGCGGTACATCTGAGCGCTCACTCGCGCTTCGGAGTACTCAGATCGCCTCGTGGGATCTGCCCGCCATCCGCGAAGGTCCAAGGCTCTGGGTGTCGCAACGGTCGCACTTCCATGGGCCCAGTCCCAACACCTTGATCAATCTGCTAAAGAGGCTGCGACGGCGCATCCGTTTCA
>JAOAPJ010000406.1 GCA_025462805.1 Acidobacteriaceae bacterium | reverse complement strand
GGAGCCGAGCAGGCGGATGTCGGCGTCGATGTCGGCCAGGGTGCGGGGCGCGAGGGTGACGACGGGGCAGCCGGCCTTGAGCAGGGCGGCGAGCGAGTCCATGCGGTAGGGCACGCAGGCGAGCACCAGGCTGGGCTGCGCGGCGAGGATCTCTTCCGTGGTGCAGGACCAGGAGTCTTTGATGATGGTGATGGGACGGTCGGCAAGCGCGGGCACGGCTTCAACGCAATATTTGGTGCAGGCGACAAGCGAGTCGAGGGCGCCGAGCTGGTCGAGGATGATGCTGATGCTGGGCTGGAGGGCGGCGATGCGCAGGCAGGGCGCGGATGGGTTCGCGGCGAGGGGCGCGCTACTGCTGGCCTTCGACCCAGGTGGGGATGACGGCGTGAGGGCCGGAGTGCCATTCCCCGGATAGCTAGTCACTTGTTCCATCTCTGCAAGGCTACACGGCAGGAGATGGTATGAGCATAGAAGCTTCCGCCGGGAGGATTGGCAATGGGAAAGACAGCATTGATCGTTGGAGTTTCAGGGATTGTGGGGGGCAACCTGGCGGACCACCTCATCGGCGAAGAGGACTGGACAGTCTATGGTGTCGCCCGGCGGCCGGGTCAGCGTGAAGGAATGATCCCCATCGCAGTCGATCTGCAGGATGCAGATGCTGCGAAGTTGAAGTTGGCGGAGGTAAAGCCAACGCATATTTTTCTGACGACATGGCTCCGCCAGCCGACTGAAGCAGAAAACATTCGGGTCAACGCCGGTATGGTGCGGAACGTCCTCGCAGCCGTCTCGAAGGCGAAGACCGTGCAGCACGTCGCGCTGGTCACCGGGCTGAAGCATTATCTAGGACCATTCGAATCGTACGGCAGGGGAAGCTTGCCCTCGACACCCTTTCGTGAGGAGCAGCCGCGGCTGGAGATCGAGAACTTCTACTATGCCCAGGAGGACGAGGTATTCTCCGCAGCCGAACGGGACGGCTATGGGTGGAGCATCCACCGGCCCCACACGGTGATTGGTTATGCAGTCGGCAACGCAATGAACATGGGCGTCACGCTGGCGGTTTACGCGAGCATCTGCAAAGAACTGGGAAGGCCGATGCAGTTCCCTGGATCCTCTGTGCAGTGGAAGAGTCTGACGGATATGACCGATGCGCGCCTGCTGGCAAAACATCTGGTCTGGGCGGCAGCCACGCCAGCGGCTCGCAACCAGGCATTCAATGTGGTGAACGGCGACGTGTTCCGCTGGAGCTGGATGTGGAAGCGCCTTGCCGCATGGTTCGGTGTCGAAGCGGCGGAGTTGCAGGGAGAAGGAGTTCCTCTGGAGCAGCAGCTTGCAGATGCCGCACCCATCTGGAGGCAGATGGCAGTGAAGTACGGTCTTCGAGAAGCTGACCTGAACGTTCTTGCCTCAGCGTGGCATACCGATGCCGATCTGGGCCGTCCGGTGGAAGTCGTAACCGACATGTCCAGGAGCCGTAAGTTGGGCTTTACCGGCTATCAACCGACAGAGGAAAGCTTCCTGGAACTCTTCGCGAGGTTGAGAGAGGATCGTCTGATTCCGTGACGCAAGTGCGCTCGAAGCTGCTTCGTTGGTTTTTTGCTTCTGGAGACGGCTAGTGCTTGCCCGGGGTTGAAGAAGGGATCACTGACGCGGCGACGACGGAGGCGGGGACGAAGACGGGCCAGCGGCGCTCTGCGGCGATGGCCAGCAGGCCGGGAGAGGGGTTGACGGCGAAGGGTGCGCGGGCCAGGGCGAGCATGGCGGCGTCATGGATGGAGTTGCCGAAGACGACGTCGGGCTGCGCGCGGTCGACGCGCTGCAGGGCGAGGGCCTTGCCTTCATCGGTGGGGACATCGAGCAGGCGGCTGGTGATGCGGCCATCGACGACGGCGACGCGGGCGCAGAGGATGCGGTCCGGGGCGATCCCGAAGTCGCGCACTCCTTCTTCGATGACCCAGTTGTTGGTGGAGCTGACGGCCCAGATCTCGCAGGGGGTGGTGCGCAGGGCGGCGATGAGGCGGGCCATCTCGGGGAAGATGTGGGACTGCACGTGGCGGTGGAAGTAGGTGGCGGCGGCGTGGCGGAGCTCGGTCTCTTCGAGGCCAGTGTAGAGTTGCACCATCTCGCCGCAGATGGCGGCCTCAGAGACCTCGCCGGCCAGGTACTGACGGTAGCGGGAGTCGATCCAGTCGGCGGCATTGCGGGAGACCAGGCCGGTCTCGATGGACCACTGCATGAAGCCGAAGCCAGCGTCACCGCTCCACAGGGTGCCATCGCAGTCAAAGACGGCGACGCGCGGCGCCATGGAGAGGACTGCCTGGTGAAACTCAGCGGCGGAGAGGTGTGCAGGAAGAGTCAGGGTCAAGCGTTCTCCTGGCGCAATGATAAAGGAGCCGTGGTAAAGGTTACGGAGCGACGCGGCCGGCTGGCAAGAGCAGGAAAGCGGGCAGGCGAGGAACAGCGGAGGAGCAAGACGCATGAGAGCGGGGATCTGGCTGTTGGCGGGGTGGCTGGCGTTCAGCGGGTGGTTGCACGGGCAGCAGTCCCATGGGGCCTTCAGTGGCATGGATCGCAACGTTTACCCGGGCGATACGTTGCTGGGGCCGTTGCATAAGTCGTTTGCGTATACGGGGTATTGGCTGAACTCGCCGCCGGGGGCGACGACGAACACGTGGAGCGGCAAGCGCGGGTTGCTGCGCGAGCGCGGCTTCGGCTTCATGATCCTGTGGAACGGGCGG
>JAOAPJ010000397.1 GCA_025462805.1 Acidobacteriaceae bacterium | reverse complement strand
GACCAGAAGAAGGAGGACCGAGATCCCGAAGATCGACCGCTGGAAGTACTTAGACATAGACCACCTGTACCCAGAATGATAGCGCAGAGCCCCCCGCCCCCTCCTACACTTCCGTGGTATCCGGAGCTGGCTAGGGCAGTCGTGACGGACCTTCTTTGTATAGACGGCGCCGCCGCCCCGGGGACAACCGGGGACAACAAAACCTCTCTGCCTGCCCTAAGGGGGATCTGGTGACGGCTGGATGACATCGACCGCGATCTCTTGCACCTGGAGGTTCGCCATTAGCGCGCCGCCTTCCGCCGGTTGGCCCGGCTGCGCTGGGAACGATGACGCGCTCCGCGTGTTGCACGTTGCGACATCCGCAGGCTGTGCTGGACCCACGCTTTTTGCAGATCATGCCCAGACGGCCCAAACATCGCCGCCATATCCTTAAGGCGTCGCAAGATCGTCCCCATCATTGGCGCACCGCCAGCTCGCGAGCCGACCGCACCAGCAGCGGCGTCGGCACACCCTTGCAATAGTTCAGGCAGGCCGCGATGCGGTGCATCATGCGCAGGTCGTCAGGCTCGGCCAGGTCGCAGCCCTGCGGATCGACGATCGTCACGCCCTCTCGGTCGATCACCTCACCCGTGGGCGCCACAGCAAACGGCGGCTGGGGTACGCCCTCCGTAGCTGCTACCGGGGCGGCTCCCCACATCTGTTCGTCGCTGATAGGTTGCGGAGCGCGGCGCACCTCTTCTACGTGTCCGCTGGTCTCGGGAAGCAGAAACGGCCGCGCCTGGTCTCCTGCCAGGGCCGCGGCCGTCACCACCGGTTCACTACTGGATTCTGCTCGAAGGCTCCTTTCGGGGGTGGATTGGACTGCTTGAACCTCGGGGGAGGCGGGGGAGGAAACCGTCGACGCCAGCGCCAGCAGCACGGCATGCACTTCGCCGACCTTGCAGGCCGGGCAGTGGCGCAGCTGGTTCAGCGAGGCTGCTGGCTGCCCGCACTCGCGGCAGCGGTAGGTGCAGTGGGTATCGCTTGGCCCGCGCAGGACTTGGATCTGCGAGAAGCACAGCGCGCTCGCGGTGAACATCAGCTCACGCTGCAGCAGCGGAAGGGAAAGCTCGGCCAGCCAGGCGGCGTTCGTCATGCGCGCCCCCGGGTTGGGGTCAGCACCGTGTAAGCGGCGATGGCGGCCAGCACGGCCGCGCAGCCGAGGACATCGGCCTGGGCCAGCATGGCAAGCAACGTTTGCAGGTAGGTAGGAATCACCGGGCACCTCCGGGACGGAGGGTGCCGCACGCACAAAGAGAGCAGTTCAATGGCGGCTCCACAACCACTGGCGCGGGGGCGCGCCATGGTTTCGCAGGAAAACGCGATGCGGCTTGCCTTTGAGCTACGGAGTGGCCCTTGAGCCAAGGGCGCAGAACCGTAGGTCTAAGACATCCGGCTACCAGCAGCGGGGGCTGCTGGGGGCCGGAGCGCAACCGGTTGCCATCGAGCCAAGTTTGGTGGCGGTGGACAGAATCGAACTGTCGACCTACGGGTTATGAGTCCGTCGCTCTAACCATCTGAGCTACACCGCCGGAGGTGGGCCGGAAGACGCGGCAGGACGCCGCGAGGCCAGCCTCTATCTTATGGAACCCCCTTTGGAGCGTCAATTCAGCAGCGGCGGCGCAGGCGGTGCACGATCAAGCTCTTCCGCTGTGCACCGCCAGCAGTGACACTTACCACCATGAGTCGCACGACAGAAATTCGTACCCTCGCCGTCATCCCGGCCCGCCTCGCCTCCACCCGCCTGCCCCGCAAGGTGCTGCGCGAGATCGCCGGGAAACCAATGCTCCAATGGATCGTCGAGGCCGCGCTCGCCGCCCCGCAGCTTGACCGGGTCGTCGTGGCGACCGATTCCGAGGAGGTGATGGCGGTTGCCGCCCAGCATGGCTGGGAGGCGATGCTCACCTCGCCTGAGCTGCAGAGCGGCTCAGACCGTGTGCATGCCATAGCCCAGCAGGTCCCGGCAGAGATCGTGGTCAACATCCAGGGCGATGAGCCGATGCTGCGCCCCGCCCACGTCGCCGCGCTGCTTGCGCCGTTCGGCCGCGCGGGCATCGATGCGCAGGTGACGACGCTGTGGACCCCCTGCACCGAGGAGGAGATCGCCGATCCCAACGCGGTGAAGGTGGTGCTGGCCGAGGATGGCCGCGCGCTCTATTTCTCCCGCTCGACAATTCCCTACGATCGCGACCGCGTTGGCGGCATCGTCTACCGCAAGCATCTGGGGCTCTACGCATACCGGCGCGCGGCGCTCGAACGCTTTGCGGCACTGCCGCCGCATCCGCTCGAGCTGACAGAGCGCCTGGAGCAGTTGCGGCTGCTCGCCCATGGCATCCCGATCTATCTGGAGCAGACGCCGTTTACCACCATTGGCGTGGATACCGAGGCGGACCTGCAGCGTGTCGCCAGGGTCCTGAGTGCGTCATGAGCGCGCCCCCGCACGAACCCTGGAAATGACCCTGTAAACTAGACCCCATGAGCGCCACCCTGACCAGCGCCCCTCCTGTCGCTACCCCCAAGTTTGCTGAGCGCATCGGCCGCATCGAAGTCTCTGCCACCATGGCCGTCACCGCTGCCGCTGCCAAGCTGCGTGCCGAGGGCGCAAGCCTCGTCGACTTCGGAGCGGGCGAGCCCCACTTCGCCACGCCGCGCCACATCAAGGACGCCGCCATCGCCGCCATTGAGGCGAACTTCTCGCGTTACACCGTCGTCTCCGGCATCGCCGAGGTGCGCAAGGCCATCGTCGAGCGGCACGCGTGCGACTTCGGCTCGAACTACACGCCGGAAGAGGCGGTCTTCACCACCGGCGGCAAGCTGGCCTTGTTCAACGCCA